>JAQBYJ010000238.1 GCA_027622555.1 Verrucomicrobiota bacterium | reverse complement strand
AGCATATTTGCTATCCTTGATACCACCAATGGCAGACAACACGGCATCCATGTTCAGAAATCCCGGCCGAGGCTTTTTCAGATACCAGGACAAACTGCTCCATCGGTATTCCCCAATCTGTTCAACCGATTCTATACCGGCTCTTTGAGGATTGAGATGAATATAGCTTGTCACAGGTGCAAGAGCTTCAGGTTCGAGGAGAATCCCTTTAAAACGGCCTTGGAACGGTCGTCCGGTTCGACGCCGAAACCGGTTATTGCGCATCACCCAGGTTCCCTGCAGCCATTTCATGCCGAGGCTCAGATTCGGCTCTGGAGTTTCCACTGCCAAGTGGAAGTGGTTACTCATGATTACATAAGCGCTCAGCTTCCAACCAAAGCGTTCGCAGGCTTGAAACAAGGTTTTTTCAAACGCCTCTGCCGCACCCCTGGCTAAAAAGATTTTGGATTGGAAATTACCACGATTAATAACGTGATAACACGCTCCAGGGTACTCTACTCTCAACTTCCGTGCCATGCAGATGAAAGAAGATGCTCAATTGATTTATGTCAAGAATGAAGATATGACCCCGTATACTACCGTAGAAGTGATCTGGTGACTCCACGGTATGACAATCACAGGAATCTTTAACTGGCCCAGGTTACTGCAAGCGGCGGATACCGTCGATTTGCTCGTCGTCGGAGAGTCAAAGAGATCACCCGCAACCAGAATGAAAGAGGCATTTCGTTCTTGGGCGATTTGCCCGATTTTCTGAATCGCTTTAATGCGCGCCTGCCGAATAAGGGCGCGCTTATCATCGTCCTCAACGGAGGCAAATGGCTTACCCAACTGCCAATCGGCAGTATGCAAAAAAGTTATAGGCATGAGAATAAAAACACAGGCTGGCTTGTTCGAAAGATGGTTTTTAAAAACCTAACCATGTTCGTATCGTAGTGAAGGAAAAACGCTTAAGCCCCATCCGGGTCAGTCCAGAATGGCCCTAGAAAAGTGTTATTTCGATAATATTTAAGTGGTTCCCACGTTCGGGTCATTGCTTGTAATCGCCGTGCCAGCCATAGCCTTTCAAGGCGACGGCTGGTGCACGCCAGTGTGGGATTTAAGCTGTGACCTCTGCTCAAGGCTGCGGGGTCGGCAAAAAGCAGGCTTGGAAAATGCCGCCGGGCGAGGCAGGTTTTTTTTGTGATTAGGTATCAGGTTATATTATCTTTCCTTGTGGTAACGGCAGCATCATGAGGAGCGGTTCGAATTTGAAAGGGCTACTCCCGAATCGGTGGGGATGAGTTCTCAGGCGATTCTGGATTTTATCCAGAGTTGTGAGGAAGAAACGGATGCAGTTCACAGTTTTATGATTCATCGTCATGGGAAGCTGGTATCGGAGGGCTGGTGGTCGCCCCATGGTCCGGACACCACGCATATCATGCACTCGATGAGTAAGGCGTTTACTTCGACTGCGGCAGGTATAGCCATTGGTGAGGGTTTGTTTTCGCTGGATGATAAGGTCATTTCCCTTTTTCCGGAGAAGGCCCCGGAAAAACCCAGCCGGAATTTGTCGAACCTGCGCATCCGCCAGTTGATTACCATGTCGACAGGGCATCAATTCAAAGTCAGTTTCTATGAGCGCTGCGTTCTAATGACTGTCACGCTGAGATTTGAAAGCGAGGTAGCGATTATCGACGTGGATACAAATGTCGTCTACTTTGATGAGCCCTATCCGCAACTGGTGGGAGTCAAAGTAGAAAAGTGAAGAACCAGGAATGAAGAAAACCCTCTATATCGACATGGACAACGTTCTGGTCGACTTTAAGTCCGGGCTGGCCCGAGTCTCAGAAAGCGACCGATTAAAATACAAAGGAGACGAAGACGAGATACCTGGAATCTTTTCCAAGATGGACCCAATGCCGGGAGCAGTAGAAGCATTCCATACACTCTCGGAACACTTTGATACCTACATCCTATCAACAGCTCCGTGGGAGAATCCTTCTGCCTGGTCAGACAAGCTGAAATGGGTAAAGAAGCACCTAGGTACCTCAGCCTACAAGCGCCTCATCCTCACCCACCACAAAAACCTCAACTGTGGCGACTTTCTCATTGACGACCGTGACAAGAATGGCGCTGGAGAATTCAAAGGGAAACTCATCAAGTTCGATCCCAAAACTTCCAATTGGCCAGATGTCGTTGAACGACTTCTCGGCAAGTCATAAAAACGCCTCCGCTGAAGAATTTAATCAATAATCGAGACACATGTCTCGCCGTATTCTCAGAAGGAGGATGACCCTCTTGGCTCCTCTTGCTCAAATCTCCGCTTTCTGGACAGGAGGTAGGTTATTTAAAACAGAACTTAAAAGGTCGAGATTTCTGGAGTAACCCGCCTGACAACTCCCATGGCATCTTATTATTGGCCTTCCAGAGTTACGGAACTGTCTTCAAATATGAAATATGAACATTGACCCTTTTGGCTGTTCTTGAACATTGACCCTTTTGGCTGTTCTAAATATGAAATATGAACATTGACCCTTTTGGCTGTTCTGTGGGTCGGGTAGAGCTCTCCATTGCGGTA
>JAQBYJ010000237.1 GCA_027622555.1 Verrucomicrobiota bacterium | reverse complement strand
TTGCCGAAGTGCAGCTTGATTGACCTGCCGTGGCGGATCACACGCACGGCGCAGTAAACGATGTTCTGCCAATTTTAGGATAATTGCGACTGCCAATAGTTAAAATGCTTGAGATTTACAAAACAGAGCCCGCCATTTCGGCGGGCTCTGTTAAGAAACAATGAACTACTGGAGAACCCTAAATATCGAAACCCCAGGTAAAGAAGAATTGCCTACCTACGGCGAAGGTCTCCGTACGATCGAAGAAAGTACCGTCAGATACATTGGATACATTGAGTCGAAAATAATGCGTTCTGCCGCCTAATTCCATGTTGTAGCCCATAAATGCGTCGATCCGGGAATAGCCATCTTGAATGGCCCATTCCCGGCGGGGGATAGCGAACTGGTGTATGGGTCCAGCACGATAGAGCCAATTACCTCCGAAATAGAATCCTGAATCAAAGGAATGCCGACCAGTTACCGACACGGCATCGGGCGCTACCTGGTGCAAGTTCAGGCCGGGAGAACCTGCAACCAGACTTTCGACGATTTTCGCATCCGTATGTGCGTAACTCAAAATAAACTGGGTGTTGTCGTTTGGTGTGTAGAAGATCTGCGCTTCAACTCCTTTGCTATTTTCAAGTCCTGAAAGAAAGGCGATAGGCTCGTCGTCTGGCGGGGAGGGCAGGGGGTTGTTCTGAAGGATATTGGTGCGGTCGATACTAAAGTAAGCAACTGAACCTGATAAGGTATTTTCAATAAGCTCAAATTTGAATCCAATATCGGTCCCTTCCCCTTCCGAAGGAGAGAAAGTCAGAACGAGAGGAGGATTGACGCGATTGTCTACCCGATCGCCATTCGGAACGAACGATTCGCTGTACAAGGAATAGAAATTCAACCCGGGGACTACCTCGTAGGTGAAACCTGCCTGGATGGAGGTGTTGCTGACCTTATCCTGGCGGCTGCTTTCAATTTCATCACGGCGCAGGCCTGCCAGGACGTTCAGTTTGTCGTCGAACGCCCTGATTTGATCCATGACAAAAAAGCTGGTCGACTTGGAAGAGCTGGGTGTGCCAGTATTGGCTACTGCCCCTCCGACCCCCTGAGCCCTGAACTGGACGGCCAATGCCTCGGCCTCTGCACGGGTTACATTCATTTGCACCGTCCCATCAGGATTGCGTCCTTCACCCGTAAGCACGTTGTAAGGCGTAACCGGATACCCGCCGAGAGCCGCTCTTAATGCGGCGGAAGCTCCATTCATGCGATAGGTCTGCCCGAAGCCGGAAGATTCGTCACGTTGAGCTCCTAGCAGAAACGTATGTCTGGTTTTACCAATTTCAACATCGGTTATGGTGAAATCCGCGTAGTAATTTTTGGCATCGTTATCCAGAATTTCTACATTACTTTGACCGGTAAAAAAATCGTTCGCATCCGTGCAGCAGCCTACCAGGTTGAACATATCCGTGAACTTGCTCGTTTCGCTGGCCGTAAGCCTCAAATACATATTTTCTCCAAAGGACTGCGTAAGATCGATCTGCCAAACATTTCCGGTGTTCTCGGTGCGGTCCCGGTCAGTGATGGTGCTATAGTCCTGATCAACGGGCTGCCAGGCGTCATCCGGGGCGAAACCAACGCCTACGAAAGGATTCCGCGGGCGCATGAACGCATGATTGCGTTGTTGGTGGGTGTACTCGAAATCAATCTTCGTCGTTTCAGTGGCAAGAATAGTAAACGAAGGGGTGACAAAGATCTGCCGATGCCATCCGCCCGCACGTTGAGCATCGGCTGATTCATAAGATCCCGTCAGACGATAAAGGAATTTTCCAGCTTCATCAAGTGGACCTGTAGTGTCCCACTCTGTGCGTAAGAATGAATCAGATCCTGCACGGAATTCCAGGCTTTGTTGCCTTACTGCTAGCGGCTTTTTGGTAATGATGTTTACCAGACCGCCTGGATCCGAAAGACCGTAAAGCACAGCAGCGGGACCTTTAACGATCTCGATTCGCTCGACCATCGATGTATCCGTGAAGCCCCTGTAAGGAATGCGGTTGCGCAGGTTCAGCGAGGACCGGAACCCACGAATGACAAAGCTTTCGTTAAAATTCCCCTCGTTGCGTCCAACCCGGGTTACTGTGGCATCGGCGACAACCGCATCCTCCACGTTGGTGTAGGCAAAGTCCTTGATGAACTCCGCCGTGATAATATTTATAGGAACGGGAACATCTTTGATGGCCGTATTGATGCGGGTCGCACTGATCGAGTTTGTGGCAGCGTATCCTTTTCCGGCGTCCCCAACGACGGAAAAGGGATCGAGGATGAAAAGCTCTAACTTTGTATCCTCCTGGCCAAGGAGGGGGATTGAGGCCAGGGATAATATCGCTATTATCCCGATTAACCATTGGTTCTTAGTTGAGTTCATTGTGTTTGATTAGGGTTTGGAGTTTTTGTTGTCTGGGCATCAATCAGGATTATTCGCTGATCCAGATAGCGCCTGGCAAAGTTTCGTTAGAATTCAAGGTTAGTCCTAAATCCGTGAGATAATTGAGTTTGGCCGCAGGTCAATTTATTTCTGGCCACGA
>JAQBYJ010000236.1 GCA_027622555.1 Verrucomicrobiota bacterium | reverse complement strand
GCTTCGGAATTAGAAGCTGCCAAAAAGTAGCGCCCGGTTTGACTGTAACCTTTTAGCCATCCTTGACCAGGTTAATCAATCAACGTATAATCGTATCCATTTTATGGATTTATAGGCTGAATACCAAACATCAAGGGCCGACCCTTTTAGCTCCGCTCTGGAGGATCGGAAGCCGAGACAGCCCTTCTTTTTCTGGGCAGGTGTCACCGAACCACATGGTCCCTGGGGAGCCGAAAACTATTTACTGCTGGAAAAGGAGTTCGGGATGACGCTGGATCGGATTCCCATGCCGCCGTATGTGGAAGACACAGAGTCCAATCGGAAACAACGGGCGAATATTCTCTATGAAATTTGTTACGCCGATCTGCATCTCAGCCGCATGCTCGCGCACCTGGAGTCCATTGGTGAGTTGGAGAACACCCTGATTGTAGTCACTTCCGACAACGGAACACCGGTTTCCGGGATGAATCAAGGTCGGGGCAAATCCTCGCCCTATGATTTCGGAGTGCACGAGCCGCTGGCTATCCTGTGGCCGTCCCGTGTTCCTGGCGGGAGAACGGTAACCGACTTTGTCAACTTCAGGGACCTGGCGCCCACCTTTTTGGAACTGGCGGGGATTTCTCCACCCGAAAGCATGTCGGGCAAAAGCCTGGTGCCCATTTTACTTTCTGAAAAATCCGGTCGAATCGAGAAAGCGAGAAGCTGGATGATGACAGGGCTGGAATGGCATGGAGAGTTTGATCCTGAAACGAGGTCTTCAAGAACCATCAGGAACGACCATTATTCCTACATTGTTCGTTTCAATAACGTGGACAAAAATAACCTGCCACTCTCTCGCAAGGAACTTATGAAGCCTTACCAGATCGAGTTTTATGACTTGAAGAACGATCCCTGGGAGCAGAATAATCTCATCGATGAGCCACGCTATGCCCGGGAAATCGAAAAGCTCGCCCGACAAATGAGAGCTTACGGACTGAAGACCAAGGATCCTCGTGTGACGGGGGACATGGACATTTTTGTCAAGTCCCGTGAGTATGTGCAGATGCGCAAACGAATCGGTTATGGAGAAACGATGACGCTTCCTTTTAATTGAGGCACCGGTCCAATTAATCGTGGTTTCATTTCAATGTGTAAATTCTCGGGATTCCTATTTCGACCGCATTTGAACTATTGATACCAGCACAGAATTTCCCTTCTTCGATAATGCGGGCGAAGCAGGCCCATGTCCCTTCCATGGGAACGGCAATCTTTTTGATCAGGATTCGCTCTCCGCTGACCGGTGTCGGATCAATGACCTCATCCGTCCATTCGGCATTGCGATAATCGCCGACAGGGTCGGTTGTGGAATACAGCGTGAGGCTGTTAAGTTGTTTCACGTTCGAGAGGGTGGCGTAAATGAGAACCTCTCCGTTGCGCTCTTCCGATTCCAGCCGGACTTCCGGAATGCTTTGTCCGAGCAATCCCGCCGCCACCGAGAAACGCCACCCGGCGGCATGATCCACGGTTTCTTTCCCGTGGCCGGTGTTCGGAACGCGCATGAACGCTTTTTTGCACGGCAAATTGTCAAAGTAATCTTTCGCGGACATCATGTGGTGCAAATGGTCGTTCGTACCAGTTCCGATCATGACGAATTTTTCGCTCAGAAGCTTATACCAATGGCTCACGTCGAAGAGTTTTCGCATATATCGGCCCTTGGGCGAGATTAGATAGTTCATCGACTCTCGCGCCGAATCTCCCGCCGGTCCTGTATCTTTGGGTCTGATATCCCAGCCCCAGCGTTCGCCCTTCAGGCGTGTGGAGGCTTCGAGGTCGCCGGTGTCCCACGCAGTCGGGTAACAGGCGACAATACGCGGATCACCCGCACAGGCGATAATGGCCGCCATGCCGCCTTTTGAACTTCCCGAGACAATGAAACGATCGGCCTTCACTTCGGGAATCATTTGTGATGCCGTGGCCATGCCCGAAAAAACCCGGGCCAACGCATAGTATCCTGCTTCGCGAGCGTCGCCCGTCTCATTGAATCTTTCGATGCTTTCCGACATCACCTGGCCCATCGTCCTCATGCCGTAGTCGCGTTGATTGAACGAGCTTTGGATGGTCACGCAGGGAACGCCCATCTGGATCACCAGGTACTCGATCCAGTCGTTGTCTGCCGTGAGAACCGTGCCTTGTTTATTCCCGCCATTACAGATGGCGGCCACTCCCCGTGCATGCTCGGGGATTTCCGGATCGGGAAGATACACCCGCCCCACGTGATTGGCCTTCAGGCCGAGAAGGGGGTTGGCGGTGAATGTGAAATCGATGGTGCGCATCGTTTTGCCTTCATAGATCTGGCAATCGACCGTTTTGACCGGCTCCCGGGAAAACGTAATCCGGTCGGGATTAATCGGGGCGTCCTTCTGAAACAGTTCCGTAAGGGACGCAAAGAGGGGAACCGTCTCCCCGTTGGCGTAACCCAAACCTGTACTGAAAGAAAGCGCCGCCAAAACGAGCATTGAATCCAGGACCCCTGCAAGCACGGATCCGCAAAGGAAAGAAAATATAGAACGCATGAATCAACTCCTTTTCGTGGAAGATAAAATGGTCTAAGAAGTTTAAACCTAAATCCGTGAGATAATTGAGTTTGGCCGCATG
>JAQBYJ010000235.1 GCA_027622555.1 Verrucomicrobiota bacterium | reverse complement strand
AAGACCGGGCTGCGCCTGCAGAACCGGAACCAGGGGAAAGAATGTTCCAATCAGAAAAACGCCGACTACGAAACGAAGGGACACATCCACCCATGACGCGAAGGAAATCAAACCAGTCGAAAAGCGAACCGGAACCGGTAAAAGGTTGAATGGAAGCAGTGTCTTTATCGCCTTTTTAATTCCCATACCCCGACTCAAAGTGATTTCGGGCCAAACTCAATCTGTTTAATGCTTTCCGACTCAAGGAAATGTGGTTCTTGTGACGTCCAGGATGAGGTACCGCTGACCGGAAGCGAGCACTCGATGCATCCCGCAGTTTCGATATACCATTCGGTATTCGAATCAGAGTGAATCAGCCGTTGCTCTCCATGCGCATGTTCGGTCTTTAGGGCTATCGGCGTCGTATCCCGAAGCTCGGATGGCGCTTGTCATGGCGAAGAATCAAGAATCTCAAGCGGCTCTCGCTCTCCTCGAAGACGATGTGGTAAGGGAAGGTCTTCAACTGTGCACTGCGCAATCCCTCGGCGATGAAGTGGAAGCGCTTTGGGTTCTCCTCGACTTTCTTGATCGTCCACTCCACGTCGTCGAAGAAACGGTCGCCCAAGGGAGGCCCTCCTTCCTCGTCGTAATATCCCAAGGCTGCGCGAAGATCCTTCTGGAATAGCCGATGGAATATGGGCTCCACGGGACTCAGCGTCCGAGATTGCGCTTGATATCATCCCATGAGATCGCCTCGTCAGGGCTCTGGTCCAAATCAGCGGATCGGCGCCGCGCTTCCGCGACACCCCCATCCTCGTCAACAAGGAGTGCCGGAAGCGAGGTCAAGAGCTCCCCTGCAAGCTTCGCGCGTTGGTCCTCAGGAAGTTGCAGTGCTTCTTTCTGGATGCTTTCGATGGTCATTGGAACTGAAGATACCAAGGATTCTGCGGCTCGCTGCGAGTTTTTTCGACCGAACCAGTTATTATTTAACAGGTGTTGATGTTTCTGTCCCCGCTATAAAGGTGACATTTTTGACGGAGAAGAACGGAACTGGGTGATGCTTCGGGTTCATGGTGTTATGATTTCCGCAAATAGGAGGGTCATGCAACTTGAATGTTTGAAGATGCCGTTGTATCCGGCGGGGAATTGAACTTGGGTCCTGAGGTGGAAGCGGATTTAACCGCGAAAAATTGACCGTAAGGATCGCGGCATCCGCCTTCGCGCAAGGTTCCGGCGCGACACGGTAAAGCCGCTCCTACAGTTTTTATGCTACAGGTGGCCATTACCGCGGATTCTTTTTGTAATAAAGATGTCCGTCCTCGCCGCCGATCAGTGAATCGGGAATGCCATTTTTATCCCAGTCAACCACGGTGGGACTGGAGGTGTGACCCGATACTTTACGGGAATCAATAGCGCCCATGTTTTTGAGGACCACCTTGCCGTTTTGCTCACCCAGGTTTCGATAGAATTCGGCGTTCTCGCCGTTAAACAGAATATCCAGCTTCCCATCACCATCCCAATCGACAACCTGGAGCTTTCTACGACCGCTGCCACCCGCCGGTCCCCGTATCAGTTTTAACGGCTGCCCGGCTTCGTCCACGAATATGCGTTTGCCAGGAAGTAAAACAAGGCGTTCGTTTTTCAAAGTCCTTTCAAAGAAAGCCAATTCACCTTCGTGGTCCAGCATGACCAGATCGGTAAGGCCATCCTGGTTCCAGTCCACCGCCATGGGCGTGGTTCGCCATTGGGTAACCAGTTCCTTGTCCACGGGATTCCACCAGTTCCAGGCCGGTTTCGGGGTCTTGCCCGGCCATTCCACATTCACCGGACGTGCACTATCCAGTAGTGGTTTTCCAGGTCTGCCGATATTCTTGTACCAAATGATTTTCCCCCAGATGGAGTTTACGATGATGTCCAATAAACCGTCGTTGTCCCAGTCGGCCACGGTTTGCGTGGTGTAACCCCACTTGGCCTCGGCCGGTCCCTGAATGGAACCGTTGGGGCCGGCCTGAATGCGAATGGTGTGCCCTCCGGCTTTCAATAACTTGACAGCAGCCCATTTCGGATTTTCACCACCGCCCAGGTTTTCGAAAAAACCGATGTAACCGGCTGTGTTTCCGCAAATGATGTCGTCGTCACCGTCATGGTCCCAGTCCACTCCAAAGGGTGTGGCCAGGGCACCAAACTTCACGTCCCGAGCCTTCTGCTGAAAATAAACCGGTGGTTCAAAAATGGGAGTTCCGTCCCATTCGATCCCTTTGCCTTCCAGCAAGGCAACCCGGCCGTCCTCATCTCCACAGATCAAGTCCATATCCCCATCACGGTCCCAGTCGAAGGCCACCGGCACGATCATTTGCAGAT
The DNA here is from genome assembly GCA_027622555.1 of Verrucomicrobiota bacterium. Classification (NCBI taxonomy): domain Bacteria; kingdom Pseudomonadati; phylum Verrucomicrobiota; species Verrucomicrobiota bacterium. Next base: position 412 of record JAQBYJ010000235.1, on the reverse strand, counting down.
CCATGGTCAACAGGTCATCCCCGTGCATCAGTTTCTTACCGGCGGCATAAACGGGTTTTGTTCGCGAACCCACATTTTCAAAATAGGTAAACGAATCAAGGAATTCCCCACAGAGAAGATCCAGGTCGCCATCACGGTCGAAATCGACGAAGTTGGGAGAAGGCCAACCGTAAACCTCCACCTCTGCTTTACCAACCCTTAGCTGCCGCGATTTTTCATAAACCGGTTTTTCATTTGAACCTTTGTTGCGCAACCAAAAGACATACCCGCGCAAAGGACCATTGGTCCATTCACCCTTGTCATTGTAGGCATCGTCCCAACCATAATCAGTCCACACGCCCAGGCCGACCACCAGGTCTTGGATCCCGTCGCCATCGTAATCGACATACTTCCATTGCTTGGCCCGGATACG
>JAQBYJ010000234.1 GCA_027622555.1 Verrucomicrobiota bacterium | reverse complement strand
CTGGGTTAGCGCTTCGCTGACGTGATCGATTGCGTAGATGAGAAACGCATTGCCTTCCGGAGTGGCCAGCCACCATCGGTCCTTGGTTTGCTGCAAGTGAAAGAAGCCGGTGGGCTCAAAAGTTAATTTCTTCCAGCCGCCAAAAGAATCGTGGATTATTGACTGGCTTGACATCGTTTGGGTCATCACCGCGAGAAAGAGGCAAAAAAAGGTTTTGGGGTAAAAACTCATAAGCCCTTATTTCAATGCACGGCCCCACTTGGGTCAATCTTGGTCCGTTGCTGACCATTGGTCACACAAAGGAGGTCGCATGGGGTCGTACCTAGGCAATTGACAAATTGGCTTCATCTGGCTGAAGCAGGCAAAACCTGGATTTCATTAAAGATTATTTGTCAATAATGAAGAATCACGGTAGGGACCGCCGTTACCGGCAGCCCCCCGCACAGATCCGTACGTGAAGAACTACCTCATACGGCTCCTGCCTTGAGTCTGGCGTGAAATCGTTGATCCGGATACGGGTGGATAATACGCGGACGGGGCAAATGCCGTCTCACAAGACGTTGCATACGTTCCCATGTCCAACGGTGACGACCTCGCTGGCTGCGTCGGCGTATCCCCTTCAACCACAGACGAGTTACCTCGTCCACGAATCGATGGATTCGACGACTATTGCTTGGGATGGCATGATAATTCAGCCACCCTTGCACCACACGCCGCAACCACCTGGCAGTTTCGCCCAGTGGCCGGTGCATGCGTTTGTGCAGCTTCACTTTGATCGCCTGAAGAGTGGCGCGTATGCGTTTGGCAATGGAGTGGCGGTGTATCGTGAACGTCCCATCCTTTCGCCTCTTGGCACACTTGTGTGTGAATCCAAGGAAGTCGAAGGTTTCGGGCCGTCGTTCCCCTCGCCTGCTCCGGCATTCGCTCGCATAACGACCGAACTCGATCAGACGGGTTTTACCTTCGTGCAGTTTTAAACCAAACTTGGCAAAGCGTGTTCGAAGTTCCTCCAAACACTTTCTCGCTTCCGCTTGGTTCTCAAAACCGATCACGAAGTCATCCGCATAACGTACCACTACCACGTCTCCCTGACAGTGGCGTTTGCGCCACCATTCTATCCACAGATCAAACACGTAGTGCAGATACACATTCGACAGGCACGGTGATATCACTGCGCCCTGAGGTGTTCCCACGGTCGCCTTTGACCATTGTCCATCCTCGCTGACCCCGGCTCGAAGCCATTTTCTGATCAGCCGAAGGATGCGCCGGTCACCGATTCGATGCTCCAGAAACTTGATCAGCCATTCGTGGTCAATCGCGTCAAAGAAGCCCTCTATATCGGCGTCCAGTATCCAGTTCACTCGTTTGCTGGAGATCCCCACACTCAGTGCATCAAGCGCACTGTGCTGGCTGCGTCCAGGCCGAAAGCCATAGCTGAATCCGAGAAAATCCTCCTCGTAGATGCTCTGCAATACCTTCGTCACCGCTTGTTGGACGATCTTGTCCTCCAGCGATGCGATGCCCAGTGGCCGTTTCCGGCCATCAGGCTTGGATATCCAGGCTCTCAGGGAGGGTTTAGCCCGGTAGGCTCCCCGATGAATCCTTCCATGAAGGCTCTCTAGGCGAACCCTCACATTTTGCTCGTATTCGCGCCAGGTCACCCCGTCAATCCCCACTGCCGCGGTCTTCTTCAACTGGAAGAATGCTTCGGTCAGCCGGTTCACATTGATATGATGTAACAAGGCCGTGAATTTGAGCTTGCCGTCCTTGCGGGCAGCTTCACGCACGCCGCGCAACCCACGTGACTTGCATTTATTCCGGCGCGGTGTCCGGTGCAAGGCGCTTTGCTTGGCGTTCCTCTTGGCTGAGTCCCTTTCCTCCATCGACTCCGCGGATGCTTCAGTGCCATCCTTGTTCGCCGACTTCGCAGGTAATACGAACTCATCTGACTTCCTGTTGGCGTTCATGCCGGCTGTACCGTCTGAGACGTTTTCCGACCGCTGCGTTGAACAAACTCATCGCAGACCAACAGGATCTCCCGGTTCTCGCGCTTGGAATTTAGACACATGTTCAGGGTCTCTGACTCCGCCGTGTCCGAAGTTATCTCGCCATGCGATAACCTCGATGTCGCCTTCCCCTTGTCATAACAAGGTCGGCACACGGAATGGATGATATCGGAGCTCAATGGCTGGCCTGCGTCTCCTCTCACCGATGCTACACCAGCGATGTTACCATCGCCCGCGTACGGTTCGAGGCCAGAGCTACTGGCTAGGTCTTCTCTGTCGGACTCTTTCATTCCTTATTCCAAGCCGGTTTATCCCGGCGCTTTCTATGACCCCGTTTCGCCGCCCTCCCCGTTTCGCCGGGTACCCGTTTCGCCGCCCTCGCGGAAGTCGCCCCTGTTTTGTATATGAATTAGCAGATCCAATCTATGGTAAGACCTACACTAAATTTATTGACCCAGCAACGCCTCGAAATCGACCTCGACGACGGTGTAAAACAAAACTACCCCAATTTTGGGAAAGCCTTGGATAAGGTGCCGAGGTTATTCCGAGGAGTTCTTTTGAAAATACTTTAAATTCGATTAAAATCTTCAATTATCTACACTAATTAAATAATAATCGCCTTTATGGGTAAAAATAATACCGCAATTTTATTGATTTCTACCTTTTTTGGATAAGAACTATTTTGGTTATATTTTATTAAAATCGCCTAAACTATGATTTATTCAAATGAAAATCTACGATATTCAGGTTTAGACGGTCTTTAATTAACAAAACTCTAGCAATGGCACTCACGTTTGGATCATCTGATAAAACCCGCTCTGCGGAAATTGCCCGAAAGTTGAAAGCGGGAAAGCTGCGGAAGCTTGCCGGCAAGCTTTATACGGATGATCTGCGTTCAAAACCGGAGGACATAATCAGACGGGCACGCCTTGAAATTG
>JAQBYJ010000233.1 GCA_027622555.1 Verrucomicrobiota bacterium | reverse complement strand
CAATTACTATGACCCTCAAATCCTGATCGAAGCATTAAAAGCGGAGAAACCTAATGCAGTCATCAACGCCGCAGGTTACACCGGAAAACCCAACGTCGATGCATGCGAGGACGACAAAGCTAACTGCTTAATGGGAAACGCTGTCCTTCCCGGAATCATTCGAGAGGTTTGCGAGACTTTGGACATTCCCTGGGGTCATGTTTCTTCGGGTTGTATATATACTGGCAGACGGGCAGATGGGACGGGTTTTCATGAAGCGGACACGCCAAACTTCAATTTTCGCTCAAACAACAGCAGTTTCTACAGCGGAACAAAAGCACTTGGAGAAGAAGTACTGCAAGGTGCGGAAAAAGCCTACATCTGGCGTCTGCGAATTCCCTTTGATGAAAGAAACAATCCGCGCAACTACTTAAGTAAATTGCTATATTACGAATGGCTTCTCGATGCTGAGAATTCTATCTCCCAACGATTTGAATTTGTAGAAGCATGTATTGATTGTTTCCTCAAAGAAATTCCCTATGGCACTTATAATGTTACCAACCCTGGTTCCACAACTGCACGGGAGATTACCACGATCATGAAGAAACATGGGCTGGTAAGCAAAGAACTGAAATTCTTTAAAAGCGAAGAGGAATTCATGGCGAAAGCCGTCAGAGCACCACGTTCAAATTGTACCATGTCCTCAGAAAAATTAGCAAAAGCTGGGATTCAGCTCACCGAGGTTCACGATTCAATTGAAAAAGCCTGCTCGGATTGGATAGCCAAATAATAGGATGAACGTATTGGTAACAGGCGGCGCAGGATTCATAGGATCTCATTTTGTTGATCTCCTTCTTTCAGATGAAACCACTAATATAGATAAGGTGGTATGTCTGGACCTGCTCACCTACGCCGGAAGGCTCGAAAACCTGGAGCAACACAAAGACAATCCGAAATTTGTGTTCGTTAAAGGTGACATCGGCGATCAAACCCTTGTTTCGAGTCTATTGAACGAACATCAATTCGAATGGATTGTAAATTTTGCTGCCGAGACCCACGTTGACCGGTCAATCGAGGGGCCAGACGCATTTATTCAGACAAACATCGTTGGCACTCACGAGCTGCTCAAGGCTACTCTCAATTATTTCAATCCACTCTCAGCAGAAAAAAAAGAGACCTTCAGATTCCTTCACATATCTACCGACGAGGTCTACGGCTCACTCGGCCCCAACGATCCAGCTTTCACGGAGGAAAGCTGCTACCAACCCAACAGCCCCTACTCCGCATCAAAAGCTGCCAGCGATCATCTGGTCCGAGCCTACCACCACACTTTCGGCCTGCCCACCCTGATTACCAATTGCTCAAACAACTATGGCCCCAGGCAAGATGCGGAAAAATTGATACCGTTGATGATCACCAACGCCCTCGCCGAAAAACCACTACCGATCTATGGGGACGGGTTAAATGTAAGGGATTGGCTCTTTGTCGGAGACCATTGTACAGCAATCCTGAAAGTCCTCCAGAAAGGACGAAAAGCAGAAACCTACAACATCGGGGGAAATTGCGAGAAAACAAATATTGAGATAGTGGACACCTTGTGTGCGATTCTGGATAGGGCAAAACCTAAACAGAATGGTGTCAGTTACATCGACCAAAAAACATTTGTGACGGACCGGAAAGGACACGACCGCCGCTACGCCATCGATTGCAAAAAAATTGAAAGCGAGCTCACATGGTCTCCAACCGAAACATTTGATACTGGCATAATTAAGACAATTAATTGGTATGTTTCTAGATGAGTTAAGGCTAAATCCAAGGAACTGCAATTAGTCCAAGGCTATTGATCCTGAAAGAAAATCAAAAAAGACAAGACCATTCAAATCTAAGAAAACCTTGCCACCGCTATGCGTGGTACAACCACAGTAGAGCATCTTCATTTTTAAATAAACTTGAAAGAAGTCCCTCACAAAACACTTGTTGATGATGAGGGAGGCAATAATTGTACCTGGACGACTCAGAATGAAATTAAAGAGAAAATTCCCAATATGCGCGCAACAAAGAGCACTGATGAAAACGGAATTGGACAAACCATCTTCCTCAGATAAAGCGAGATTCGCGGTGCCTAGGTCGTAGCAATCAAGGCCGACCAATACGACCATTAGCGAAATGTGGTTAGGTACTGGAAATAGACCGCTCACTGACAACCATATCCGCCGACTCGTTTAAATCGACTTCACCAGCAAAGGAATATCATCCGTGGTGTACTGATTATCCGCGCCTGAGTTCAAAATCACGTTTGCCCGGAGTCGCTAACATTCTTCAACCACAGCTCAAAAAGCCTCGGCTAACCCACTATATCGAGCAAAATTAACAATGTGATTTACTCCATATCTTCTTTGCTACAGGTAAAGTTCCATCCATTCTACCATCATCCACAAGCCAACCACTCAACCGAATCCAACCCAAGCTACCTGCGTTGGAAGTTCCTTGAGCATTTCCGGAAGTGAGACTTCCTCGTTAAAGCAGAGAATCTGGATGTTGACTTCATAAATAAAGAATAGAGTCTTTGCCATAGCTGAAACGCCTATAGTGCGACCCAGACGAGAATCAGCTTCAGAGGTATAAACGGAGAAAAAGACCAACAAAAACAAAAGGAGCGTGGAACTTCCTACTCCATTTTCGAGCAAATTTTCTTAAATTACATTTATCAAATTCAATTTCAAATTATCCACCTTTGACAAAAGAATGAATCTATTGTAACATGTTTTATTAAATAACTGATAATGAATGGTTGCCTACGACTACTTTTCTACAATTTTATTCCCCGAAGCTTAATAACTATCCAACCATCTATCACCCTTGAAAGATAAATTCTCACCATTATTCCTACCTAAACTCGCAATCGTATTCGGTATTGCTGCCATAACTGTTTTGGTAGGTTGCAAGCAACCTGAATTCGTGAGATAAAATTGAATAAAAAGATGGAACCTGTTGGGGTTCAGTGGCTAAAGTAGCC
>JAQBYJ010000232.1 GCA_027622555.1 Verrucomicrobiota bacterium | reverse complement strand
GAACGCATCGATATTGGTTTCAGTGTTACCTTGATACCCGTTTGCTATGTCGGGAATGAACGTATCCTGACCTGCGATTACCCCCGGCAAGGTAGGGAAACCGATCACTCCGGAATCCTGCCAGCGCAGGGCTCCGCCTATGCCAAAGCCTTTCAATCTGCCTTCACTGAAATTGTAGTTGGTAATGACGTTGAATCTCCAGGGACGGAGCTCTGCCGAGGATCTGCCTTCCTGAAGTTTGCCTGAAAGATAGGTAAAGCGGTTGGTATTAACCACATTTGAGAAGGTGGCATCCGGATTGATAATTTGAGCCGGATTCCCATTTTCCAAATCCCCATATTTAGTAACGTAAGGATTGTAGAAATTATCGTAAAAGTTGGTCAAGGCAGGCATGTAATTATCAAGGATTGCTTTCTGCTTCGCCGCGTTAAGCGCGATGCGCCAATTGGGTGTCGGATTCAGTATGAGTTCGGCTTCAAACCCTTTAGCTGCAACACTGGTGGTATCTCCAATGTTATTAACTGTAATTTGTTGTATGGACCCATCCGAAAGAAACGATATTTCCTTCTTGTCCCACAGATTCCCCTGGGTGCGCAGAATGGTTTCCAACTCACTGTAGGCCTGTTTCGCCTGCTCAATCCGTGGAAACTCACTTTTGTCGCTGTCGGGGTCATTATACTCCTGGATATCCCGGTTCAAATTTCCCAGGAAGTTAAATGCACGCGAGTAGACCTGGTTCACAAAAAGATCAAAATTGCTTTCATTGGAGTTGGAGAGGCGGGATTCGTACCAGTTCAGCCGGGCGACAACCTTGTCTTCAAACAGATAAAAGCTGACACCGTAATCTTTACTCTCCCCGGATGGGCTTGGAATGGCCTCGCCAGTCGGGGTGTTTTGTCCGGCGGCCGGAACAAAGTTGTCAGATTGATTGTAGTGAACCGACAGGTTCAGCCAGTCCGACTGGGTATTCCAGGATTTGGGAAGAAAGGCAACCGCACCCCAACCGAAAATCGACTTGGAAGCCTGGGCATATTGTTCGTTGCCATTGTGCAGGTTAAAAAGTGAACGATCCGTTACAACCGGGATCATTTCGGCATCACGGGGTGGAGTTCGGTTGGCAACGTCGTCTACCTTGTCTTCCCGGTAACCCGTATTGACTATCAGATTACCGCCCAAAAATTCGCTGCTGAGATTCAGGGCTTGGGATTCGATCAATATGTTCTGCAGGTTGGGATCTCGCTGCGAGATTTCCCTGGCCGTAAAAGTGCCGCGTTTCCATGTTTCCGTGGCTCTGTCCCAGTAGAAAGTATCATGCTGACCGGCTATCGCGTCGAAAGAGAAGTCATACCCGTTGTCCGCCGTGATGACGAAGTCCTCCAAGCTAAAATTGGGATCCGTGAAGGCGTTGAGTTGCGGCGGCCCCAAATAGACCATGAAGGGGACGTCTCTGGAAAATATCGTAGGATCGGTGGATCGGCCGGGAAGGTTGGAAATCACATCGAAAGAACCAGCAAAGGACGAAGGCCGGGATCCGTGGCGGAATATGTCTTGTTCCTCTCGGTCGGCGAGGAAAGTGAAGGTGTGATTGCCAAGCCACTTAGCCCAATCATCCCGCTCAGTAAAGTTGAGTTTGTAGAACAGTGTGGCTCTGGTGGTCTTTCGGGTAGTTTCGGAAGATTCATGCGTGTTGAACCTACGGGTCATCATAACCGGACGACCAAAGTTGGGATTGGGTGCTGGCTCTAAACTGCCCACCGCAGTCGGATACAGCATGTGTGTATTGATGTCCAAAGTGATGGGACCAGCGCCATCGGGATCTGGACCAATCGTGTAACTCGCCCGGTCGAAATCCTGATAGTCGAAGCTGATATTGATTCCTGCATTCTGGTTCAGGAACACATGTTCCAGCGACACATTGTAGTTGTCGAATGAGTTTTTGTAAAACTCGCCGTCCCAACCCAAGTTGTATTTTGAGAAGTCGAACGTATCGAGATTCACGAATCCTTGGTCAGCCCAAGCAGCGCTCCCTGTTCCGGACCGCATGATTTCACCCCGATTTCCGAAAAAAACGTAATCCTGGTTTGGGGTTCCGATATTATTGGGATCGAAGTAGGCGTTTCCGTTCGTAACTTCAGCGCCCCGAACTTGTCCAAGGAACCCCAACGAATTGATACCGTCCGGGCCAGTGCCATCATATCTCAACGTAAAATTGGGGCGAATGCGGAGGTCTCGCAGGGTTAATCCCGTTTCCACTCCGAAGTAGGGACCTTCACTTCGCCCATATTCGCGAGCAAATTCCACAGGATTTATCATTACTCGCTCAACATTCGGACGCTCAGGGAAAAGGTCGGGCTGGTTTAGAAATCTGGAAAGGCTTTCCACTGGCAGAACTACACTGGGCGGTGTGCCATTAATTTTTCCTGTTTCATAGTGGGCGCGAATTGTAGTACCGCTCTCCCTACCAAACGGTTTGTAAGTGAGAGCCATATAAAAGCGCTCGTCATTTTGAAAAGTAGGGCGTTGGTAAAACTTCGTATGATCATAAAGACCAGAGATACGAACTGCGAGCACGTCCTCTACCAGAACCCGGTTCAAGTCGATGCTTCCACGATAGGAAGGATCGGCACCTCCGCTATCGATACGGAAACCTACTTCGCCAAAGTTACTGAAATGTGCCTTGGCAAGGCCGTTGTTGATCAGACCAGCCGGTGAACCTAGACCAAAAAGAAAAGAATTCGCCCCACGGTTAATATCGACACGCTCCGTGTTGTAGGTGTCGAATGGAATTTCTGTTTTGAAAAAATCGCGTGTTCGGTCTGGGGCAGCCATGCCGCGAATTCGGTTGGCACCGCTTGGATTGCGACGTGAGGTTTCCACATCCGTAACGCCATTTCCCGCAAAATCGGCTCCCGTGAAATTACCTGAAATACCAGCCGTTTCGGTACTCGTGGTGTATTGCAGCAGATCGTTAATGTTCGTAGCCGCAATATCATTCATGAACTCCTGAGTGACGACTTGGATCGATGAACCAATCTTTTTTATATCGGAACTG
>JAQBYJ010000231.1 GCA_027622555.1 Verrucomicrobiota bacterium | reverse complement strand
GTATGTTGCGGCACACTTTCAAGCCTTAATACTGGTTTTCCAAAACTTTATCATGCGCATTTTACGGACAACCAGCGGCTTTTCGAACAGGGTCTGGCTAGCCGAATTATTGTCTTCGACTTTCCCTGTTATGCATTCTAGTTTTCAGTTTATGAAATCCTTTCTCTTACTTTCTTTGTTGATTGCCTGCGTGGCCTGTAAGCCTGCTTCCCAAATCGACCGGCTTGTTATTGCCGCAGAATCGGGCAAGCTTGCTATAGCCGAAGCGGATGGAACCCTTCTCTGGGAGCATCCCATTACGCAGGTTCATGACCTTCAGTTGCTGGAGAATGGCAACCTCTTGGTAAATAATACCTGGACGAAAGTTATGGAGCTGGATCTCGCTGGAAATACCGTTTGGGAATACGACAGCAGTAAGACTGAAGGTTACAATGGTCAGAAAATTGAGATCCATGCCTTTCAGAGACTTGCGAATGGAAACACCATGATCGCTGAAAGCGGGATCAGCCGAATTGTGGAGGTTGATTCTCAAGGAAAATTGGTTTCCCAGATTCCCCTTCAGGTAAGAACCCCACATGCACACACGGATACTCGTCTGGTTCGTAAACTCGAGAACGGCGATTACCTGGTAAGCCATGAAGGAGAACAGCGCGTGGCTCGATACACTTCTTCAGGCAAAGTCGTGTGGAACTTTGACGTACCTTTGTTTGGTAAAGAGCCTGCCAAGGGGCATGGTCCAGAAGCCTACGGTGCCAAAACATTTAGCGCCATAGTTTTGAAGAATGGCAATCACCTCATCTCGACAGGAAACGGCCATGGTGTACTCGAAGTAACTCCAGATAAAGACATCGTCTGGCGTCTCTCCCAAAACGACATCCCCGGCGTAACGCTTGCCTGGGTAACCACCCTTCAAGAACTCTCCAACGGGAACTTCGTCCTCGGTAACTGCCACGCCGGTCCGGACAATCCTCAGATCATCGAAATCAACCGCGCCAAAGAACTTGTCTGGAGCTGGAAGAATGTCACCGATTTTCAAAAAAATGCGCTTTCCAATAGTTTGGTTGTGGAAGGTGAGCAGGCACGCAGTTTGAAATCGAGACTCAAAGCCCTTTAGCTTTCTATGGCTGTAATAAGGTTTCGAGATCGGGGATGTTATCTGTATATCGGATTCTGAAAAAAAGAGTTCTCCCTTCTTCTGGGTACTTCACCACGTCGCATAATGTGATTTCAGCGTTCTCTGGAGCTGGATAAGGCGTCCCTAAAATTTGGGAAGCATTCCTCCACTCCTTGGTAAGGTCGGTTGTATATTCTATGATAAACGAGTCTACCAATTCTTCAGGAAATTTTGGATGCCAGATTGTGGTTCTTGATTCTTTGTTATCGGGTCGAACACCCAGTAGCACGACTGGTTCAACAGGATTTTCATCCAAGAGAAAGCTTAGATAATTGTTGATTCCGTCTTTGTTGGTATCTTCTTCAAGGCTTATTATCTGATTATTGAGGTGACCTAATTGGTTAAATTTATGAAGCCATGCCACATAAGGATTTTTCGGAAGGTTTGGGATGAATTGTAGATTTGAGAATCTTAGATTATCTTGGTTAGTCGAATATCCTTCCGGCCTAGATCCTGCCTCCTTAAACGCCCAAGAAATTTCATCCTGAGGGCCATCTACCAAAATGTATCCTCGACTACTTATGTCCGTGCCCGATAGTGAGGTAATAGTTCCACCGTTATGACGAACGTCCAAAAAGACATTGTGTGGCGTTTGAAGTGAAAATTCAATGATCCCCTCTCCCGGAGGATTTAACTTCAGGTGGTCGGAATATCGACTTGGAATGCTAAGTAACTTTTTTTGTATGTTGCCAGGGAATGTCGGCTCCCACTCCGTTTTTCCTGCATGGTGTATTTGAATATCGAACCAGTTTTCTGGATGCCAAATCTTTGCTAATACCTCAACGTGGTCGTTAACCGGAAATGTAATAGTCTGCTCATCGATTGTTGCGGATTCAGGAATGCCCGACCATTCCACCTTATTCATTGGAATTTCCGGCGGCAGTTTGATGGTTAGCTCAGTTCCTTCTTTGTAGATTCCTAGGAGCGGAGCCTCTTCGAAAATAAAGCCCAAGGCGTGAACAGAAACTAAAAACCCCGGTATAATTTCTCCCCCTCTTCCGAGCCTTGTGGCTATGAGGGAATGTTCGCCAGCAGGAATTGCTAAGTTCATCCATCCATCTGGAGATATTCTGGAAAAATGGTTCGGATTTCTATAAGAAACACCGTCGAGTGAAGATATGGACCAATGGGCGGTTTGATTGTTGTCCCAACGAAAGACAGCAGGACCACTTGGTATAGATTCTACCCATGGATAGGGAGCGTCATGCTCGGTAACGATTTCGATTAATGATGTGTAATTGTCGGAAGGAGTAGTGCCTTCAAATGTTGCAGCGGTTAGGTTGATTCCTATTCCATTTCCTGTCCAACGAAGACCGTAGGCATCAAATTCAACAGCTTCCCTTTGGAAAATGGGAACAAAGTTCAGCTGGTCTGTCGCAACATAATTGAAGGCTTGTGGCATTCCTTCGTAGGGCGCTTGCCAACCAACAAAAGACCAGCCGGGGTTAGGGGCCGCCAAAACATAAACTGTCGTTCCAACATCCAGGGTGCCATTTGGCCCTACCTCTACTCGGCCACCCTCAAATATTTTAGGGAATCCTACCAATATCCCGGGTTCGAAAACTAACTCCTCTAAACTGGCTGTGCCTGGCTGACCACTATGACGAAATGATAGTAAATGGGTACCCACTGAAATCAGAATCGTTTCTTTGTTTGGATCAAGGATAGGAACCGCATCCAGAAGTATTTCCCGACTCTGTGGGTTGGTTGAGGTTTTATCAAATTCGAAGGTTACCTTTCCTGGTCCCTCGACCGCTAGATCTAGTGTAGTGCGGCGTAAATATTATAACATAAAGATTGATATCCCCTTTGGCACTGGTTTAGGCTTTGGTTCATGAAAGTCGCCCCTGTGGTTAAGCTTACCTCCGACCAAAAAGCCCTGCTAAGCAAGGTTGCCAAGGGCACCTCGGTCTCCGTCCGATTTTGCCAGAGGGCGAAAATTATCCTCCTGGCTGCA
>JAQBYJ010000230.1 GCA_027622555.1 Verrucomicrobiota bacterium | reverse complement strand
CATTGAGCAACACAACGCAGCCCCCAAACCCTTCGTCTGGACCGCCAGCGCGAAGGACATTCTGGAAAAAGTAAAGCGTGCTCGAGCAAAGCTTGATATGTTACAGACTGCTTGACGCACTACACTAGAACAACGGATTGGGAAGAGGGATTTGTAACGACCTTTGAGGATGTGTAAGTAAGTCTCAACTCAACCGTATTGGATGTGCGAGAGCCGAAGGGATTCGTTACTACAACATGGTAGGAGGCCTGATCACCAATACCTACTCGTGGTATGCGAAGTGCATTCGAGGTCCCGTTTGGAATGAGTAGTCCATCTCTGTACCACTGATAACTTGCGAAAGCGAAGCGATCTATCGAAACACGAAAAGTGGCCGATGCGCCCAGAGCCTGGTGTATATCGGTTGGATCTTCAATAATTTCAGCAGGAGCAGCAATACCTCCTCTTAAATTGATCGAGCCATCCGAACTTGAATCACCTCCCACAACAATATGGTAGGTTTCACCTTTCGTCGCATCGAATTCTAGAACACTATCAGATGATAGTTGTGTCTCATCGTCATTGAATGCGACTTGCGTCAGGTCACTGATAGATGAACCCTGGTATACTGCCAATACGGTATCAAATCCTGACCCGACAGTATCTAAACGCATACGGGCCGTCTCCTCTGCAGTAAGCGTCCACCATAGTGACCAATCCGAACTGACTCCACCATGCACAGGCTCTCCCGTCTCTCTGGTAGCTCCGGAATACGATGCCGACAAGTTAAACTCTGTGGCTTCAACCGCAGCTGTATGAATAAAATCATCGTTGACTGGATAGTCCTCCAAAGAAATCCGAATTTTACCTTCGGCGTTTTCCTTGCCAGAAATCGCTAGCCAGTAATTCACTCCGGGAAACGATTCAAACTAAGCTGAGCCTCCAGAATCTCCTGAGCTGACGGTAGACAATCCATCTACCGAGGTGCCAGTGTAAACTGCTATATCGACGTCGAAACCAATTCCATTTGCAGAAACGGAAACTGCTCGATTTTCCCTCATCACAAGTCGTAACCATATGGTAGTATTCGAATCACTCCCATTGTGATGGGGTTCACCAATCTCTCTGCCTGATGCAACATTATTGAGCACGACTGAAGTCGTTTCCGCATCCAATTCGTAGGCACCCCTGAATGAATCATAATACGGAGCCGTTACGATACCTTGTATCGAATTATAAAGATTCAAGCTTCCCGCCCCGCGATTGAGATCAACCCAGGTTTTATCTCGATCCAGCCCCTCCATGATCAGTTCGATTTTCCTCTGGGCATTGGCGTTGGGAAATCGTGCCTCGATCAAAGCGAGTGCACCTGACACCATAGGTGCAGCCATAGATGTGCCAGACTTGAAACCGTACGAACCTTTTTCCACGGGAATAGTCGAGTAGATTTCAGTGCCGGGAGCTGCCAAATCGACTTTATCAACACTGTAGTTGGCAAATCCGGCGATCATTCCGTTTCTATCAGAAGCGGTAACCGAAAAAATATTCGGATTATTGTAGGCAGCTGGATAGCTAGGGCTTTCGTCCAGGGAAACAAATTCATTGCCTGCGGCCACCACTGCAATACCTCCCGCGAGCTGCACCTGACCTATAACCTTTTCAATACCGGTGCTTCTTTGAGATCCGCCAAAACTCATATTCAGAATCTTTGCGCCAATCGTATTCGCGTATTCAATACCCTTAATAACACCTTCCAGGGTACCTAAACCTTGGTCATTCAGTACTTTTACCGCCACCAAATCGGCACTCCAAGCCACACCGGAAACGCCTATTCCATTATCCCCTTGAGCGGCGGCTATACCCGCAACGTGGGTCCCATGCCCATCGACATCATCGACATCGGCAGAGTTAGAAACAAAGGAGTAGCCATGAAGGTCGTCAACAAAACCATTGTTGTCATCGTCAATTCCGTTTCCCGGTATCTCTCCGGGATTGTTCCATAGGTTTGATATTAAATCGGGATGATCAATATCGATCCCGGTATCGAGAATTGCAATTTTGACGTTTGATGCCTCCCGTTGAATCTCCCAAGTCTGAGGAGCAGAAATGACACTTTTACCTACCTCCGCAAAAGCCCATTGATAAGGATCATATTGCTCGTCATTTGGAATCACTGACGAAGCAGCGTAGATATAATTCGGTTCTATCGATTTTCTTGGAATCACCCTCGACAAGCGATCAACTAAATCTTCGTAAGCACCTACCTCCTCGAAACCTGGAACATTTACCAGGTAAATGCCCAGGTTCTCTGAAACGACTTCCACATCGAACTCCAATTGTGAAAGCTCGATAGCTTTATCAAGTGAGATATCGACCAGAACTGAGTCTGCCATCATCAAGGATCCGAATTCGTTTCCTTGGCCGCTGCCCCGATAAAATTCCTCTAATCGAAACCACGCTCCGCTTTGCTTATCGTACAAAAGTGATACCATGGATGATTCCAACAGTGAGTCTACAATCCACTTCTCTGATGACCGTTCCTTAAGCTGATCTACAAAATCATTCCAATTCGAATTCTTCGTCTCATTTTCAAAAATTAAGTCGAAATCACTTTTATCCACCTCGGCCTCTGAACTCGTTTTTTGTTCCAAACCGACAGATTCCGAACTCTTCCTTGACGAAGATGATTGTGCGATATCAGTAGGAGCATCTCTACTTAAAACATGGAAACCTATCGCAATTATAACGAAGATTGAGAGATAAAATATTACACGTCTGCTCATTGGGGAAAAAGAATGATCAAACATAGCAGAACGGGGCATCAATTATTTGCGGGAAAGTTAGTAAAGGCTTAGAATCTACGTCATTCATGAACCTGTATCTAAAATATTGTCTGTCTCGCCCACGCTCAAAGATTGCTGCCTGTCCAAAAAGACCGAATTGGTTTTTCAGCCTTTTTTCAACACCCTCCAAGCATCGGGGTATCTGAAAAAGAAATATTTTTACCATAATCTTAGCTGACGCAATTCCTCTTTCGGTTTGCCTTGTTCTAAATCGTAGGTCTCCACCGAAGTCCAATTCCCTTTTTCGCCCACCGTCCCAACATAATAACCTGAACTCCAAAAGCTGCCTCCCCACAGTTCCTGCTTTAACCACTTCTCTCTTCCAAACAAT
>JAQBYJ010000229.1 GCA_027622555.1 Verrucomicrobiota bacterium | reverse complement strand
ATCAACAAATCAAATGAATCTAAATAATAACCTAAGCACAACGGGTCTCCATTTTTCGGGGCAATCTCAGATCGCATTTAAGACAGAAGCCACGGAAGAATATTCGATAGCGCGGGCTCAGAATCCGGAAAAAAAGATCCAGACCTATCAATTCATGAAAGGTCGCTATTTCCCAGGTGATCTTAAGCGAACGAGTATGGAGAAAGTCACCTTTATGGAAATACTCGAAAATCTGGCGATTCATTTACAGAAGCAGAATTTTTATCCTGATCCTGAGAACGGTGAAGGGGATCTGGTCATCGTGGTGCATTACGGAGTAACCAATGCAGAACTGGATTTCAATAATATGTTTGGCTATGAAAGTCTATCGGATTATGGTTACGATCTGGTTGGTACAGGACCTTCACAACTCGCCAATATGGATGCACTGGCCAGTGTGGGCTTTAATCTGGCATCGAAGGAATTGGTTGAAAGAAGCAATGTTGCGAGTGGATACCTCAAAGCCTCACTTCTCGGAATGGAAGAGGCCTATGACGTGGTCCCACCTGAAAACGAATATGACCTTAAAGAAATGCTCAGTGAACCGCGGTTTTTTATAATTCTAATGGCCTACGACCTGCCGCTTGCCAAAAAAGGTACTCTCAAGGTTCACTGGACGACCCGCTTCAGTGTTAGAGCGATAGGGCAACCGTTTGATGTGGCTATCCAGAATATGAACGAGGTTGCCGGCAATTACTTCGGTAAGAATCTAAAAGGACTCAATAAACGGTTTCTAGATGACGATTCTCAGGTGGAAATCGGTGAGATCGAAGTTATCGAGGAAGAAAAGAAGTAGAATTTGCTAGGGCTTGTAAGTGTTGGGACTTCATCCCTCGGTGCCCTGATGACTCTAGTGTGCTTTCAAATAATTCTTTTTCCGGATTACTCTGGTTCGGACCGCTTCCGCCTTCAATTCATACGGCGAGACAAGACGGCGAGCGGTCCCTACCTTTGACCCAATGCCGCACCTATGCGGTAGGGCGGCTTCGCCGACTGTGTCGGGTCGAAGCTTTTAGCGAAGCCTGAGGGCGCCGTCTCCCCAAGGAACACAGCAGCCCTTAATAGAAACAATTTGTTGGGAGTTCTACTAATTCTATTTTTTCCTCAACACCAGTGTGCACCCAGGGCTTCGGTATAAACGGCGTAGAGACTTTGACTGCCAGTCATGAAAAGACGATTGCGGCGCGGGCCCCCGAAACAGACATTGCTGCAAATTTCAGGCAAGATGATCTGGCCGATTCGTTTACCTTCGGGTGAAAAGATGTGGACACCATCGTAGCCTTCGCCGACCCAACCGGCACTGGACCAGATATTGCCGTCACGGTCACAGCGAATGCCATCGGCAAGTCCGGCGACTTCCTGCCCATTCAGGTCCATTTTCATGGAAGCAAATTCGCGGCCGTTCCTGAGCCTTCTTCCATCGATGTCCCAGACTTTAATGTTCTTCGGCGCTTCCGGATAGTGGCTTGAGCCAGTGTCGGCAACATAGACTTTTTTGTAATCAGGAGAGAAACAGAGTCCGTTGGGTTTAAAGATTTCGTCTGTGACTTTATCCACCTTGCCCGAGGCATCGAGACGATAAACGGCCTCCTTCAGATACAACTCACCCTTATGTCCTTCGTAGTTACCAAGGCTGCCGTAACCAGGATCAGTAAACCAGAGGCTACCATCGGGGTGCATCGCGCCATCGTTGGGAGCGTTGAATATATTACCGTCGTACTTGTCGGCCAGGACGGTCACGGAATTATCAGGCTCGTAACGCACGACTCGGCGTGCACCATGTTCAAAGGAAATCTGTCTGCCATTTTGGTCGAAGGTGTTACCATTACTATGGCGCGCCGGCTTGCGCAGTGTCGTCACTCGGCCATCATCCTGAAGCCAGCGGAGCTGCACATCGTTTGGAATGTCACTCCATACGAGGTAATTTCCCCAGCCACTCCAGGCAGGGCCTTCCGCCCAATACATGCCCGTGTAGAGTCGCTGGATAGGCGCCTGGGCAATCTTGTATTTGGCAAAAGCCGGATCCAGTACGACTACATCCGGTTCTGGATAGCGCACGGGTGCGGCACCGGGGCCATAATCACGAGCAATTAAGGGTGTCGCTGCAAGGGCTCCAAGGCTGGTTAGAAAGGAACGACGGGAATCTTTATCACTGTGAATCGTTTTACCAACACGATGGCCTGGAGCCGCTCTTTTACAATCCCGATGGATCGAAGACGTGGAGGCATGGCCTTCCACCCATGTATTATCCGACGCATTGCACGGCTCATTTGATCGGAGTAACCGGGGAACGGCTGGTTGCAGTCTCCTGTCATGGATGGGGTGACGATAGTCCGGTGCTGAAAGACAATGTTTATAACAATCCTTTTTGGAATAACACAGCCATGTTCAAGACGGATCGGGGCAACAGCTTCTACTGCAAGGTATGGTGGAAGGGAGCCCATATGGGATCGGAAAGAGCAGAGTGGATCGGAGATAAAATGAGTTTCTATGGACCCGATCGAACTTACTCATCGCAACCGATCATCGTTACACGCACGGAGGAGAAGGATGCGGACGAAGCCGGGTTTGTGCGAAGCAAAACGAAGCCTCAGCCCTATGAGCAAGTTGAGTGGTTTATGACCGACATGCTTCCGGAGCCGTTAAGACATAACAGCGGCCACCATGGCTCACATAGCTTTCTTACACATGAATTTATCAGTGCGTTGAAAGAGGGCAGAGCACCAGCTGTGGATATTTACGAAGCCCTTTCCTACACGGTGCCTGGAATCATCGCTCATCAATCTGCATTGAAAGATGGGGAGACTATGAAGGTGCCTGTGTTTGCCAGGCCAGTTTGATTATATTGTTATTTGGATATACGAAAAACTTAACCACGGAGGTCTTAGAGCAGCAGAGCCGCAACCAAAGTTTTACTCAACCACAGATTGCTCAAATTGGCACAGATTTTGTAATGATTCCTTAACCACGAATGGACACCAACTGACACGAATCAGAAGGCAGGGACCGATCGCCGAGCGGTCCGATATTCTGAAAGATTGGTTCGTGCATTTTTATTATTTGAACAGGAGCAACTGTGTCATGGAGCAAGTGCTAAATGATGGTTTTTAATTAATATGTGCATG
>JAQBYJ010000228.1 GCA_027622555.1 Verrucomicrobiota bacterium | reverse complement strand
CCTTCGGGCTCCTTCCGCCAGGGCCATCAACCAGCATCTTTGTAGTGTAATCAAGTCTTCTTTTTAGGACGCTAATTCAGAAACAAAGGGTTTCAGTGAGCCCGATCGCGTAATCCCCATCTTTACGCGATTAACACGCAACAACCAGACTATCACGGTAAAAGGAGCGGACAAGGTCCTGGATTTCGTGCATGTGGACGATGTGGTTGAAGCGTTTTTACTCGTTCTCACCCAATTCGCCAAAGCGAAAAACCAGGTTTTCAATCTGGCGTCAGGAAAAGGAATTTCCCTGCTGGAAGTCGCAACAATAGTTAAATCCAAACTCAATGGATCGAACGACATTCAAACCGAGGGAAGCAGCCCCGGTGACGTAGTACAATCCATTTCAGATATCTCAAAAATCAAGGACCTTCTCGGCTTTTCACCCAAAATCGAGTTCGATACAGGAATTCAAAACGAAATCGAGGAACACAGTTCTTAACACCCCTATGAAAAAAATCCTATTACTTGGCGCTGGTGGATTCGTTGGCTCCCACCTCGCAGTTGAACTACTCAAACGCGAACGTTTTTCGATAACCGCGTTGGATATCACGCATGATAAACTCGACGAGGGACTGAGGCGGGCTGCGCAATTCGAACTCAACGATTCTCAACTCGTCGATAGTGCGCAAGAAATCGATGACATCGTCAGTAAAATCAAATACGTCGATCTGGATATTATGGATCCGGCACGACAGGACGATTTGAAATCTCTCATCTCGGAAAATGATATCGTCGTTAACCTGATAGCCATATGCAATCCAGCTGTCTACGTGAGTGATCCCATTTTCACATTTGATATTGGGTTCCGGGGGAACTTGAATGTTTTTGATATTTGCGTGAAATTTGATCGACGACTCATCCAGTTCTCCACCTCGGAAGTCTATGGAAAATCACCCAGCATTTACGTTGAGGATGGCGAGTTTCTATTCAATGAAGATTCGAGCAACTTAATCATGGGGCCCATCAACCGGCATCGATGGATATACGCCTGTGGCAAGCAATTGTTAGAACGCATTATACACGCTCACGGAATAAAAAAGAATTTTCACTATTCGATCATCAGGCCGTTCAACTACATTGGAGAAATGATCGATTATCTTCCTTCACAGAAAGAAGGAAGTCCCAGAGTTTTTAGTCACTTTATGGATGCGCTGTTAAATAGCTCTCCGCTGAAGCTGGTAAATGGTGGCAATCAGAAACGATGCTACACGTACATTAAAGATGCGACCGAAGCCCATGTACGAATCATTGAAGAGGAAGAGACCTGCGACAAAGAAATTTTTAATGTTGGCACCAACGACAATGAAACATCGATCCGCGACTTGGCCTTCAGAATGAGGGATATTTACGATAAACATTTCCGGACCGAAGGGCAGGCGCTATCCTCCATTGTCGATATCAGCGGATCCGAGTTTTACGGCGAAGGTTACGACGATGTCGACCGAAGGTTACTCGACAATTCGAAGCTGATCAAACTGACAGGATGGAAACCGGAATACGACTTGGATCAAATGCTTCTTCGCATTATGTCTTACTATGTCAGTCAGGTTAGGATGGATGTTTAATATTCGAAGTTCACGCCGGGGTTGAAACCAGCACGCTTAAAGCCGGTTTCCAATAAAATAGGGACGCAGCGAAAAAGAAATGCCGAAATGATTGAAAACTTGGCCAG
Source organism: Verrucomicrobiota bacterium (assembly GCA_027622555.1). Lineage (NCBI taxonomy): Bacteria > Pseudomonadati > Verrucomicrobiota > Verrucomicrobiota bacterium. Next base: position 1,740 of record JAQBYJ010000228.1, on the reverse strand, counting down.
AGGTGAGCAAGTTCGCGACTGAGGAGTTGGGAAAGCTTATAATCCCCCAATCCCACTTTCAGAATGACATCCGGCAATTTAGAATTTTTTTCCGCTATCGAAGTCTCCGAATCCGATGACCGATCGCTTGCTTTCGTAGAGTACATCAAATCATTTGAAGAGTTCGGTACGAAAACCCAGAGCTACACCATTCAAGTAGGGGAATTGCCCGTCCCGGTGTTTGTAAATGAATTCTGGACTTCCAAACAACGCGCCGCCCATCGCATTCACGAAGTCTCCTACCGGGCCTGCTTTAAACCCCAGCTGCCCCGGTTCTTCATAGATCAACTCACTCAAGTGGGAGACACGGTGCTCGATCCCTTTATGGGCCGGGGAACGACCCTGGTCGAAGCCGTGCTGATGAACCGTTTCGCGGTGGGCTGCGATATCAATCCGCTGAGCCGGATCATTTGCGAGCCGAGGCTGAATCCGCCCGAACTGGAAGCGGTAGCCAATCGGCTGGAGTCACTGGATTTGAACTACACGGGCGGCTGGCCGGAAGATCTTGAAGTTTTCTACCACCGAAAAACCCTGGAGGAACTCTGTTCGTTGCGTCAGTATTTTGCCGAGCGAGGAAATAAGATGGATGCCGCAGACAAGTGGATACAAATGGTGGCCACCAACCGGCTAACCGGACATTCGCCGGGCTTCTTTTCTGTCTATACCCTGCCTCCCAACCAGGCGGTTACCGCCGATCGGCAACGGCTCATTAACGAAAAGCGAAATCAGACACCTGAATATCGGGATGTTAAAGCCATCATTCTGAAAAAAAGCCGGACTCTGCTAAAAGAGATCGATGAATTGAACCGGCACAGTTTTGAGACCTACGGCGCGAAAAGCAAAATAGTAGTCGGCTCCTCAATTGAAATTCCGGGAATTAAAACCGGCTCGGTAAACCTGGTCGTAACCTCCCCACCCTTTCTGGATGTTGTCGATTACGCTACCGATAATTGGTTGCGCAGTTGGTTCAACCACATCGATCCGCAGACTATCCCCATCACCATTCTGCGCAAAGTTGAAGACTGGCGAAGTTACATGACCAAAACATTCGCCCGGCTTAAGACCTTATTGAAAAAGGGCGGTTATGTCGCGTTCGAAGTCGGAGAAGTGAAAAACGGAAAGATCAAACTGGAGGATCATGTCATCCCTGCCGCGGAAAAAGCCGGGTTGGTCCCGATCCTCGTTCTTGTCAACGACCAGGAATTCACCAAGACGTCCAACTGCTGGGGCGTTTCCAATTTGGAAAAAGGCACCAATACCAACCGGATAGTACTGCTTAGGAAACAATGAAAAGTCCTTCACGGTAAACTGATGGCTTTGCTTACTCCAGGCCACGTTCAATTTGGAATCAGCTTTCTTAAGAACAAGCCACTGATTTACCTGAAGCCGACTACGTACTCAGGATATTCTTGGGAGTATTTCCGGTCATATTAACAACCTGAGATCCTATGCCTTAGACCGGGAAAGGCAGGTTTTCCCACTTGACCTGACGATGTCAAAAAGTTTAATATTTTGAAAGTCAGGACGGGCTAAGGACCGTTTTGATCCGCGAGGTCACACTCCTAGTTTGCAATTTGATGAAAGCCATTCGACACATCACTGTCGCTGTCATAGCGTGGTTTCTGGCTAGCACGACCCTGTTCGAAAAGCCTTCCGGAAGGAAGGTTTTCTTTTTTTTGGTTCGTAGTTCAGGCTTGAGGA
>JAQBYJ010000227.1 GCA_027622555.1 Verrucomicrobiota bacterium | reverse complement strand
CACTGGTATGAGAACTTCTCTCATGAACGTCCCCATGTCCATCAACGTAATCACATCGGAATTTCTCGAAGACAGTCTGGTGGGGAATTTTGAGGAGGCCATGGATTACAACTCTTCGATTACCCAAACAGGCCGGAATAACAGTGGCAATGCCCGTGGAGCTAATTTCTCGATCCGTGGTTTCCGGAATCGAAACCTGCTGACCGACGGGGTAACAGGAGGACAAAATATTCCGACGCAAATGATCGACCGGATCGAAATCGTCAAAGGACCGAACACGCTCTACGGACAATCCGATCCTGGAGGATTGGTGAACGTAATTACCAAGACTCCCAAAGCTGAGGATGGCGGTAAAGTCGCATTTAGCGCAGGTAATAATGGAAGATATGGCGGAACTGCCGATATCACCACCCACGCCATGAACGGAAAACTCGGGTTACGGTTCTTGGGTGAATACAGAAAGAGCGAGGGTTGGCGCTGGGTAGACGGCGATGAAAGAAAATTCATGGGACTATCCGGTAATTACCAATTTGCGGAAAAAACCCAAGGCACCTTCAATATAGCAAAAAACCGAGTTGATGGTTTTCCAACACAACGAGCCACCTGGTCCTTCGAAGAAGTCCCCACCGATTTAAATGGCGATGGCGATACCACTGACCCTGCTCCCTATCCAGGAGGAATAGCCGAAGCTAGAGCTCGTTACAACAATACCTTTATTCCCGATGAATTCGTATCGTCTACTGCAGGAAACGTGTACCACTCAGATAGTGACTTTCTATCCCTTGGTCTCCTCCATACCTTTAGCGAATACTTCAATCTGCAATACAAGTATAACTTTTACGACACCCAACAGGATCTGAGCTTCCGTGAGTTTAATACCTTTAGGGCATCGGATGGCAGAACCGATTCAAATATGACATGGCAGGACGACCACAGGCGGGACGAAGTTCATACGATTAACGGCCTGATAGACATTGAGACCGGGGATGTAAGACACCAGATACTTGTCGGAGCTCGCAAATCGGACCGTATCAACGGCGGTGAAGGAGCTTATCGCCTGCGTGCTGTCAATGGCGCAGAAAATGCCCGACTAAGGGTAATCGAAGCCAAAACCGGTAAAAAATTCCGCGATTTCCTCTACAAGCAGGAAATACTGGATGGCGTAAAGATCTGGGAGGACGATGTCGCCAGCCCTACGGAACTAAGAGAATACGGTGTGCGTACGAATCAGAACGACCGTAGCTACGAAGACTTTACTACTATTTACCTGACCGATAATATCTTTTTCATGGATGATCGGCTAAACATTCTCGCAGGCGTCCGTCATAATTCAACCAACCAGAAATCCTACGCCTTGGGTGGAGCACAGATTGGCAATGGAATTGACGCCAGCGACACCAACTTCCAATTGGGTGGGGTCTACAGAATAACTCCCAATCTCAGTGTTTTCGTAAACTCTGCTGATGCTTTTGAACCCAATTCAGCCACCAATGCTGACACGGGAGAACTCTATGATCCGCAAACCAGCAAAGCGATTGAAGCGGGAGTCAAGTTTGTCGACTTATTCGATGGAAAAGTTTCCGGGTCCGTCGCGCTTTTCAAAATCGAGAAAGAAAATGTATTCAGGAGTGACTACAACCCAGTCACCTTTAAGAATGACTTTGTCCTCACCGCCGATGAAAGCAAAGGGTTTGAAGTAGAGCTTTTTGTCTCACCGATTGAAAACTGGGAAATAGTGGTGGGCTACAGCTACATCGATGCCGCTGTGTCAGGTGCTCAAAATCCGGAACTGGAAGGTCTACGTCTGGAAGGTGCGGCACCTCATCGTTTCACCTTGTTCAATAACTACACTTTCGGTGAAGGTCCGGTTGAAGGTCTTCGAATCGGAGGAGGTGTTGTCTGGGCAGACGGCCCAATCCCGCAATTCGGAACCCCGAACAACGCATTGGTGTTTGAAGATGGCTACACCATCATCGATCTGTTTGCGAGGTACCCGACCATGATAGGCGACCAACCCGTTACTTTTGGAATCAACATCGATAACGCAACGGACGAGATCTTCGTGCGTTCCCGCGCAGCGACCAACGAATCCCGTCAGATTCTATTTTCAGCATCATTTGATTTGTAGTTCTATTATTGTTTGTAGTTGAGCAAACCCTCTTCGGTTAATTCCGGAGGGGGTTTGTTTTTTTATTCCTTAGCAACTAACAATAGTTAGGGTTTTAAATCTTCCATCCACTTCTACTTTTATAACTACGACAATGAGAATGCGCCACCATAGGATTTCAGTCTTCTTTCTTTTAACCCTCTCAATCTTTACATACGGGTGTGCCTTGAAGAAGAAAAACCAAGCGACCAAACCCAACATCCTGTTCATTCTGGTCGATGACCTGGGCAAGGAATGGGTCCCATCCTATGGTGCAGAGAATATCGAAATGCCCAACGTGGATAAACTGGCCGCAACCGGCATGCAGTTTTCAAATGCTTACGTAATGCCTCAGTGCACCCCTACACGGCTTTCATTTTTAACCGGTCAATATCCTTACCGGCACGGCTGGGTCAATCATTGGGACGTCCCCCGCTGGGGAGGTGGCGCACACTACGACTGGAATAGAAACCCCTGTATTTCGATGGTTATGAAAGAGGCCGGTTATAAAAGTGCCATCGCTGGGAAATGGCAGATCAACGACTTCCGTGTCCAACCCGAGGCGATGACCGAAATCGGATATGACGACTATTGCATGTGGACAGGCGGAGAAGGAAACAATTCCCAGAGTGATGAACGTTATTGGAACCCTTATATCCACACCAAGGAGGGTAGCCGTATCTGGGATGGTGCATACGGTGAAACGGTATTTACCGACTTCCTTATCGATTTCATGAAGAAACATAAGGATGAACCCATGTTTCTTTATTACCCCATGGTTTTGACTCATGTTCCTTTGGTAACTACCCCGGATGAAAAGGATGTCACTACTGACCTCGAGAAACACAAAGCCATGGTTCGTTACACGGACAAAGTATTAGGGAAATTGGTACAAGCCCTGGATGAGCTAAAAATCCGAGACAATACCATCATCATTTGGACCACCGACAACGGAACCGACACTTCAATCACAGGGCACCAAAACGGCAGGACGGTCAAAGGTGCAAAAGCCAGCACCACCGAACCCGGTCTCTGCGTTCCCTTTATCGTCAACGCCCCCGGACTTGTTCCACAAGGCGTCAACACGGACGCATTGATAGACGTTACGGATCTACTTCCAACTTTCGCAGACCTGGGACGTGGGAAACTTCAGGACGACTATACCTACGACGGAAAGTCGTTCGCCGACCTTATCCTGGGCAAGAGTATGGATAGTCAAAAATCCTGGATCCTCGGCATGGGCGGAAAGAATGAGGCTAAACTCACCGACGACGGGGTGGAAAACGCTTTCGTGTTCAGGGACAGGGTTATCCGCGAAAAACGGTTTAAGCTCTATGTCAGCTCTAAGAAGAAAGCGGAGAAGCTGGTTGATGTTTTAGAG
>JAQBYJ010000226.1 GCA_027622555.1 Verrucomicrobiota bacterium | reverse complement strand
CGGGCGTGGAAAACGTTCTAGCCATCCGCACCGCCCTGCACAGTAACCGCTTCGATTCCTACTGGGACCAGAAAAACGCCGCATGAGGCATCTAAGGAAAAAATTTGTCCTGCACCCAGGAACCAAACATAGACCTAAAATATCCGTATGGACGGGACTCCATGCAACAATTGGGGGTTCCCAAAGGAAACGTGACTGAATCCGTATGGAAGCAGAGTAAAGTATTTCCCGGAACTATTCGACGATACTACATTTACGTACCAGCTCAGTATGATCCACGCGTGCCAGCGGCTCTGATGGTATTCCAGGATGGTCATACTTATATCCAGGAGAACGGAGACTTTAGAGCACCGGTAGTCTTTGATAACCTTATTCATAAAGGAGATATGCCAGTCACAATAGGCGTTTTCATAGATCCGGGACATTTAACAGCTGAATTGCCTCCAGAACCCGGCTGGAGACCGAGACCGGCCAATCGAAGCTTCGAGTACGATACTCTAAGCGCTGATTATGTTAGCTTTCTACTGACAGAAATTCTTCCGGAACTTCGCAACTCCTATAACATTACCTACGATCCGGAAGGCCACGCAATTTGCGGGATAAGTAGCGGCGGCATTTGCGCATGGACTGTGGCATGGGAACGCCCGGATCAATTTCGCAAAGTCATGAGCCACATTGGAAGTTTTACCAATATCCGGGGCGGCCACCATTACCCGGCGTTAATACGTAAGAGTGAGGAGGTAAAACCGATAAGAATTTTTATGCAGGACGGGAGTAACGACTTAGACAATGAACATGGAAATTGGCCTTTAAGTAACAAGCAATTGTTCGCCGCACTCCAATATCGCGCTTATGACGTAAAATTTATTTACGGCCAAGGACAACACAATGGAAACCATGGAGGCGCTATCTTTCCCGACTCCCTCCGTTGGCTCTGGCGCGATTATCTGCCAAACAAATAATACTCGCTCTTGACAAAACAATTGCTGATAAGACCCCGAAATACATCAAAGGTGTTGACGGATTCCTTCACACATTTAGGCATTTACGACTTCAAAATGCTAATATTAGAGGTTTGAACCTCTCAGCTTCGAAAAGACATGACATCTAAAACCGCAAAGATCATCTATACAAAAACCGACGAGGCACCGGCCTTGGCGACTCATTCATTGCTTCCTATTATTGAAACATTTACAGAAGCCGCCGGCGTGGTTGTAGAAACAAGAGACATTTCTTTGGCTGGCCGAATTATTGCCAATTTCCCAGACAAGCTTAGCGAAGAACAAAAACTCGAAGACCATTTGGCAGAACTTGGCGAGTTAGCAAAAACCCCTGAAGCGAATATTATTAAGCTTCCAAACATCAGTGCATCCATCCCCCAATTGGTTGCTGCTATCAAAGAGCTTCAAGGCCAGGGCTACGACATACCAGACTACCCTGAAGATGCGCAAAGCAAGGAAGACGAAGAAATCAAAAGTCGCTATGCAAAAGTTCTTGGCAGTGCAGTAAATCCAGTTCTTCGCGAAGGCAATTCCGATCGCCGGGCCCCGGGATCAGTAAAACAGTATGCCCGCAAAAATCCTCATTCCATGGGAGCTTGGTCGAAAGATTCCAAATCGCACGTTGCCACTATGAGCGCAGGAGATTTTTACGGCAGTGAGAAATCTACCACTGTAAGCGAAGCAACCGGGTTTAAAATTCAGTTTTTAAATAAAGAAGGACAGACAACACTTTTGAAAAGCGAAGCCCCTTTGCTGGCCGGCGAGGTAATTGATACTTCGGTTATGAATAAGAGTGCGTTAAGGAGCTTCCTTGCTGAGCAAGTAGCAGATGCCAGTTCCCAGAATGTTTTATTCTCACTCCACATGAAAGCCACCATGATGAAGGTGTCGGATCCGATTATTTTTGGTCACGCAGTTGAAGAATATTTCAAACCAGTCTTCCAAAAGCATGCGGCAACTTTTACTGAACTCGGAGTAGACACGAAAAATGGTTTCGGTGACGTAATTTCAAAAATCAAGGGTCTACCAGAAGACAAGCAAACGGAAATCAATGCGGACATTCAGGACTGCTACGACTCCCGCCCACCCATGGCTATGGTAAACTCGGATAAAGGAATCACCAACCTCCATGTGCCAAGCGACGTAATCATCGATGCTTCCATGCCTGCAGCTATTCGCACTTCAGGCCAGATGTGGGGACCTGATGGGAACCTGAGCGACACCAAGTTTGTCATTCCAGATCGATGTTACTCAGGGGTCTATAAAGCGACAATCGAATTCTGCCAAACTCACGGAGCCTTTAATCCAACAACCATGGGTAGCGTGCCCAATGTTGGATTGATGGCACAAAAGGCGGAAGAGTATGGCTCACACGACAAAACCTTCGAAGGCTCTGCCGATGGAGTTATTCAAGTAGTAGATTCATCTGACAAGGTGCTGCTCGAACAGGCCGTTGAAACCGGTGATATTTTCCGGATGTGCCAAACCAAAGATGCGCCCATTCAAGATTGGGTGAAACTTGCGGTTAAGCGTGCCCGATCAACCGGCGTTCCGACTATTTTCTGGCTGGATGAAAATCGTGCACACGACGCTGAAGTGATCAAAAAAGTTAATGCCTATCTACCAACGCACAATACAGAAGGACTAGACATCCGAATTCTGGCACCTGTTGAAGCAACGCTCTTTTCTTTGGAGAGAATAAAGAACGGACTTGATACTATTTCTGTTACCGGAAACGTACTTCGTGATTACCTAACAGACCTTTTCCCAATCTTAGAACTCGGAACCAGCGCCAAAATGCTTTCGATTGTTCCTCTTATGAACGGCGGTGGACTGTTTGAAACCGGTGCAGGGGGATCTGCTCCCAAGCACGTCCAACAATTTAATAAAGAAGGCCATTTACGGTGGGATTCGTTAGGTGAGTTCCTAGCCCTGGCAGTGTCCCTTGAACATTTGGCCAACACTTTCGATAATCAAAAAGCCAAAATCCTCGGAGAAACGCTCGATCAAGCCACGGGAAAATTTTTGGAAACCAACAAATCGCCTTCCCGTAAGGTAAATGAATTGGATAACCGAGGCAGTCATTTTTACTTGGCTATGTATTGGGCCGAAGCATTAGCTGCACAAGAAACAGACGCCGATCTGTCCGCTCAATTTGTCCCCTTAGCCAAAGCGTTGGCTGAAAACGAACAGACAATTGTGGATGAACTAAATAAAGCTCAGGGACAGCCCGTTGACATAGGCGGTTATTTTCACCCGAACTCAGAGGCAACCTTCTCGGCGATGCGACCAAGTGATACTCTTAACTCCATCCTGGCTCGTATAGGTTAAGGAAAACAGTTTGGTCACAAAGGTGAAAACAGTCGCACCGAAAGTATCAAAATAGAAGCCTTAGTTAACAGGTAAAACCGAATCCGCCCTACATCTTCAAACTTTTCCTTTGTAGCTAGACCCTGTTCGAAAAGCCTTCCGGAAGGAAGGTTTTCTTTTTTTTGGTTCGTAGTTCAGGCTTGAGGACTCTCCGGGAGAGGTTTGAG
>JAQBYJ010000225.1 GCA_027622555.1 Verrucomicrobiota bacterium | reverse complement strand
CATCTGGTGGGATGTTTTAAGCCTTTCATACCCTGTGGTTGTTGTTCGCTTCGCTGTCGGCCAAGGCCTTATTGCCACAGGGTTTTGATTAACTTCTTAAATCGTGCTCTTTTGCAGGTGTTTGAAACTATGAGGTTACAACGAGGCTCTATGAAGCATGGAAAAATGTAGCGGGCCAAAAGAGCGGCCAACAATACCGGATGTTACTTACTCGGTGAAACCGTATAAACGATTTCCACTTTTTCGATAAGTCCTTTTTCCCTGAGTTCGGGGCGAAGCGTGTTGAGCCAGTGCTCACTTTCGTAAAAGCCGGCCCGTTCGGCCGCCATGTTGGCTTTGTTGGAATACTGACGCATCCAAACAAACAGGTTCTCATCCTCCAACGTGCGATAGGCCGCCACAATCTTGATGCCTGCCTTTTCCTGCGGCTCAACCAATTTGTCATGAAAGAAGCGTTCCCACTCATCCATTTTCCCAGCGGGTATTTTATAAACTCGCACCTCGATGATGGGTTCCTCGTGGTGGGCGGCGGATACAAATGAGTTGAGACCGAGGCTCATGATAAGCATGACCGCAACAGGTAAGAAGATACGATTTAGAGATTTCATAGGGTGATAATGATATAGTTTAAGTTTTAGTTAACCACTGATGAACCCATATTGCTAGCCCCCTTTTTCCCGTTGCAAATGAAACTGGATTGATGATTTATCAGAACACATCATCTTTCAGATTCATCGAAAAATGAGGAAACAGTTTCCAGTTATGGCAGAATTAACAGATAAAGTACAGACCGACTCGAAAGAGCGAGAAACGTGGAACCACAAGACTCCAGTGACCTTTTCGCCGCTGTTCGATTGGCCACCTAATCCGAAAGCCTCCTTCGTCGCACTGACCAAGCGTTGGGTGACTGTGTCGCGGAACGTGCTCTTTCTGTTGATGGCCTGGCTGGTCTACCGGTTTTTCCTACAGGACCTGTCGCATATGCAGTCGCTGTCTGTGCATTGGATATGGCCTATCTTCTTTCGCAATTTGCTGTTCATGCTGGTGATAACCGGTGGACTTCACCTGTATTTTTTCACCTTCCGAGCTCAGGGCAAGCGACTCAAGTATGATGCCCGTGAAGAGTTGGATAAGAGCCGCAAATTTTCGTTTCGCAATCAAGTTTGGGACAACATCTTCTGGTCCTTGGCCGGTGGGGCCACGGTTTGGTCGGCTTATGAAGTGCTCTATCTTTGGGGCCTCGCCAACGGTGTCATTCCAAGCTTCGCATTTGCCGCACACCCGGTCGTTTTTGTACTGTGGTTGCTCGTCCTGCCAGTTTTGACCTCGTCGCACTTTTATCTGATTCACCGGCTGCTGCACTGGCCACCGCTATACAGACGGGTCCACAGTTTGCACCACCGAAACATCCATATCGGACCCTGGTCTGGAATGTCGATGCATCCTGTCGAACAGATTATCTATGTTTCCTCGGCGCTGGTACATTTTGTCATACCATCGCATCCAGTGATTCTGCTCGTGCACCTGTACGGCCGATGCCTGGGACCAGCGTTCTCCCACTCGGGGTTTGAGAAATTGTTGGTCAAAGACACAGCCATTGTTGATTCAGCCGATTTCCACCATCAGTTGCATCACCGGTTTTTTGAATGTAACTACGGCACGGTCGACGCACCTTGGGATCGCTGGTTCGGTTCTTACCACGATGGATCAGATGAGGCAACCGTGCGGGTAAGAGAGCAACGCAAGCGTATGTACCGGAACAAGCCACCGGCTTGATTATCTCCTAGTAAAGGAAGTAACCGGTTCTGGAGGCTTGATACCAGGATTCGAACTGGGTCAATTGCCTAACTATCTCGTCGATGGAGCTTCGGCCTTCCGATACCATGCGCAATGTCGAATCCCCATACAGCAAATCAATTGCCGGAACCTTATCGATAAATTCATAGGGTTCTTTTCGCCATGCGAACTTACAGGGAAAAGTTTGTGCCGCAGCTATCAGCAGAGCCATGCCGAATCGGTAAGGCTGGAAGGTTTGGCGATCTTCCACCTGGATCTGAATCCCGCGGCAGAGTTTACCTGCGTGCTTTTGAAATTTCGGAGTGAAATCCACGACCGAGAGGGCGACTCCTGCTGTTGGAAGACCAACCTTTTTGGTGGCGTCAATCCATGCATTGGAATCAATCCAGGGAGCGCCTATCCACTCAAAAGGTCGATCCGTTCCTCTGCCTTCTGAAAGGTTGGTGGCTTCAAATAAACAAGCTCCGGGATAGATAATCGCAGTGTCCAGAAAAGGCATATTCGGGGAAGGTTTCACCCAGGGGATCGTTGTTTTGTCCAGATACTGTGATCGTTTCCAACCTACGGTTCGAATAACCTCAAGTTCGCAAAGGTGCGGCTCCAGGGTTGCTTCACCTTCTCCGAAACCGGTACGAAACATGGTTGCCAGTTCACCGAGGGTCATTCCATGGCGATTTGCGATGGGACCTATCCCGCAAAATGATCGACAGGCTTTGGTTAGGGTTGAGCCTTCGATCTGAAGACCACCGATGGGATTCGGCCTGTCCAGTACCACGACCTTCACTCCAGCCTGACCTGCAGCCCGCATACAATACGCCATCGTTTGAGAGAAGGTGTAATATCGGGATCCGATGTCGGGTAGGTCGACAATGAGAATGTCCAAATCCTGAAAGTCTTCGGGCGCTGGATACAGGCTTTCTATGCTGTCTCCATAGAGGCTGATGATTTCAATTCCTGTTGCCTCACTTGTTTCCCTCTCGATTGGAATCATGTCTTGAGCTGTGCCCAGGAATCCATGCTCTGCCGCAAACAATTTCTTCACTGTGCAGTGACTTTTCATCAGAAGGTCCACCAGGTGATTCCCTCGTGTGTCTATCGAGGCTTGATTGGAAAGGACACCTACTCTCGCGCCGTTTAAAAAAGCGAAATCTGTGTCTGCCCCGACATTGATTCCTGGAATTACTTTTGGCATGGCTACTCTTTATTAAATATTGCACCAACTTGAAAGCACACGATCTTTACCCTTACCGTGGTTAGTGGACAAGTTTTCGTTTCTTCACCAACCGGTGTACCTGTAACCGATGTGAGCGAGCCGTACCTGGCTGTTTGGTCCATATTAATAGGATACGTAGGGTTGGTGTTTTTGGAGTGGCGATGAATTTACCCGAGTGTTTCAAAAAATCGAGATGTGATGAAGAGCAAGGCGCAGACTGAAAGCCCGAGCGGGAGCGTAGATAACTACGTGACCAAGCGGGTTGCGGGCTGGAACGCAGCTCTTCGCGCATGTCGGTTTTAGCCTTCAAAAGCGCGTTTTCTAAGTTCATTTTTTGTGAGGATTTGAAATTAAATTATCATAACACGTTGTTTTTAAAACACTTAACTTGTGCGCTATAGAAGGCGTTTGAAACGTTTGGGTTTATCCAGTTGAAAGATGCGGCTCAGGCGAGGACGGTGCTTGCCGATGGCGAAGAGATCCGGGGGTGATCTTAGTGTCTTGTGTTTGGTTCCATACCTTCCTACCACCTAATACGTAATTGAGAGCTGGGAGTTTCCAACTACAAATAGCAGCTTGTTTAGAATCATGAAACACTTACTGAACTTCCCTGGTTTTTATACCACGGTATTTTTATTTGGCACGGTGATTGACGAGCATTTGGAATGGGATACCTAGATCATGCTGGGATTTTTCCTGCATG
>JAQBYJ010000224.1 GCA_027622555.1 Verrucomicrobiota bacterium | reverse complement strand
CGGGCGAGTTTCACGATTGGTCCAGATCCCGATGGCGCTGGTCCCATCACTTTGGACATCAATACACACATGCTGTATCCGACTGCGGTGGGCAGTTTAGAGCCAGCACCCAATCCCAACTTTGGTCGTCCGGTGATGATGACAAGAAGATTCAATACCCATGAGTTTGCCGAAACTACCCGAAAGACGACCAGAGCCACACTGTTCTACAAGCTCAATTTTACTGAGCGTGATGATTGGGCTAAGTGGCTTGGCAATCATACCTTCACTTTCCTCGCCGACCGTGAAGAGCAGGATATTTTTCAACATGGATCGAGGCCTTCATCTTTCGCTGGATCCATTGACGTGATATCGAATCTACCAGGTCGATCAACTGATCCGACGATATTTTCGAGAGACGTCCCATACATGGTCTATCTCGGTCCGCCACAGCTTAATGCTTTTACGGATCCGAGTTTTTCATTGGAGGACTTCGTCATCACGGCAGATAACGGGTATGACTTCTCTTTCGATGCGATAGCAGGCGAGCATGACTCCTTCTATTGGGACTTTGCCACAGAGGAATGGCAGCGTGGTACATTTACCGCACGGGAAATATCACAAAGGAATCCTAATTTGCAGAACGTAGTGATCGAATCACAGGCCCTGAATCTTAGTAGTGAATTCTTCGGTGGAAATTTGATAGTCAATACGGGCTATCGGGAAGACACTGTTGAGGACTTGGCAAACCGAGCCCCTCCTCGCGACGCTGAAAGTATCCCGGTTGTGACAGATCGAACCTTATTTAACTTGCACAACGGCAACGAACAGTTCTTTGAATCGTCCGCGTCGATTTTCGGTTGGGGGGCGGTCGCCTTTTTGCCCAAGTCCTGGAATTCGCAGTCCGATTGGCTGAACGTGTCAGTGCATTACAATGAATCCGACAATTTCGTCCCGTCCGGTGGACAAAACACCCCAGACGGTGCGGTAATCCCCAACCCGTCTGGGAAAAGTCAAGACTATGGTGTCAGCTTTTATCTCTTAGATGACAAAGTTGTCGCGCGTCTGAACTGGTATAAGGCCCGACTCGCCAATTCAAGCGAAAGCAATTTTGATAACTTCTTGAACCAGGTTTACTCGCGTGCCTTCAACTTCCTGGGCAATTTGAACCGGGATATCCAGGAGTTTAATACGCCCGGAAGTGATCCAAGTGAGTTTCCACGTATAGATGAGGCGCGCCAAGCCTTCACCGAACTGGATGCTATTCTGCGCGCCCAGGGGGATCTCTATGAAAACAAAGAGCCTACGTTTTTAGCAGATGGATCTCTCCAACATATTACAGTCAGCATGGGGGATACTACCAGTATAGAGGCAAAAGGATTTGAAGCAGAGTTGATTTTGAATCCGACGCCCAACTGGCGCATCGCCCTTAACGCGGCTAAACAGGAAGCGGCTCTCGATAATTACTTGCCTGCCCTGACCAACTTTTACGATAATTTCTACAATCCTTACGTTACAAAATATGGGGATTTGGAAAATGCGAATCCCGCCCAAATAATTAACCCAGACGACACGTTTACAAATGTAGTTGATACCAACCGCTTCACCTACCTTACCGGCAAGTTGCAGGAAGGTAGACCATCGGCAGAGCTTCGTCCCTGGAGATTCAACGTCATTACCAACTACAATTTCGGTGAAGGCCGATTGAGAGGCTTTGGCATAGGCGGCGCCCTGCGCTGGCAGGATTCCGGAGTGATCGGTTTCCCTACCTTGCCGGGGGTAATCGCAGGCCAGGATACGTTCATTCCCGACATAGCAAACGGGTATCAAGGTAACACTGAAACCAATATCGATGCGTTCCTCAGTTATAGGCGCAAGATCTTCGACAACAAGGTTGATTGGACTATTCAATTTAACGTCCGAAATCTCAATGCCGATATGAATGACGTCATCCCAATCCGTGCCCAACCGGATGGTTCAATTGCCCGCGTGCGCACTTCTCCACCACGTGTCTTCCTGCTTTCCAACAGTTTCAAGTTCTAGTCTTTTAGAAACCCAAGTACGTTAGTTTTATTTCCATCGAGGCTCGACCACAAATCGAGCCTCGATCGTTTGTCGCGAATTCTACGATTAATGTAAAACATGCGGTTTTAATAAGTTTAACCCCATTCCATATAGCGTGTCTGGGTGGGAATTTATCGGATTCGAAATTATTTTTGCAATTTACCCGGGCAATTTATGGAATTACTGGAGTATCCTACTTAGCATGCTTGATACATCGTTAACCGCACGGCACGAAACCTTCGTTCGCTTGTTTTCCAAAAACGAAAACAAAGTCCGCGCTTTTGTGGCTTCTCTCTTGCCGTATTGGGAGGGCGTAGACGACGTTATGCAGGAAACGAGCCTGGTGATCTGGCGAAAATTTGAGCAATTCAACGTGGACAGTCCGGAATCAAGCTTTGTTGCCTGGGCCTTTACTATCGCGCGTTTTGAGGTGCTGAGATACCGGCGTAAGCATGCTACCGAACGTCTTGTTTTCAGTGAAGATGTCTACGAGTTACTAGCCGATAAAGCGGAGGAAATTGCTGCTGATCAGACCCATCGGCAGACCGCATTGCAGGATTGTTTGACCAAGCTGGAGCCAGCCCAACGTCAATTGATCAGGATTGTTTATGCTGATGGCGTTTCGATTAAGCATGCTGCTCAGCACGTGGGCCGCACTCCAACTGGCCTCTACAAAGCACTGGCACGAATCAGAAAACGGCTCCGACGATGCGTTCGCCTCAATATCGCGGAGGCGCGTTTGGAAGGAACGGTATGAAGAAGCGGCATCAGGAGCTTGTAGACGGTTATTGCTCGGGTATTCTAACCGATGCGGAATTTGTTGAACTGGAAAATGCGTTGCGGGAAAATCCGGAGTTGCAGGAGACACTATTGGAATACCGAGCCCTGGAATCGGCACTGCGTGTGAGTGCAGCGGCTGAGACCGCGCAACAAATACCTAAACGTGCGATCGGATTCTTTGGCCAATGGCGAACTCAGGTATACGCCGTGGCGGCTACGATCGCCTTGCTGCTTTCCGGAGCTACAATAGTGTGGCTCAGCTCACCTGAACTGGATCCTTTGGAGAATCCGCAATACGACGACGGTGTTGCCGTGCTCACTCGTGCGCTTGAAGCCGTGTGGGAAGGAGGGAAGCAACCTGAGCCTGGTGATTCCATCCCGCCGGGCCATTGGAAGCTATCCAGCGGATCTGCGGAATTGGAGTTCTACAATGGCGCTTCGGTTATCCTGCAAGGACCAGCGGATCTGGAAATCGTATCCGCCGACGGTGGGATTTTACATGCAGGCAAGTTACGAGCCCAAGTTCCTGAGCACGCTCACGGTTTCACTATTACAAGTCCGGATGTAAAGCTTGTGGATCTTGGAACGGCCTTCGGAATGGATGTCGATGCAGTTGATGGAACGGATGTGCATGTCTTCGAGGGCAGTGTTCATCTCTACGAGACTCAACCAGGTCTGTCACGTGAGGAAGGCAGTGAACTGGTTGCCGGTGAAGGACGCAGAGTGAGCCTGACAGCCGGCTCGTCTTCCATTTCCATAGAGCCTTCCGACTTTCTAGGGCCGGTTGAATTGAATCGCCAGTCGAAGGAACGCCTGCAGTTCAAATATTCTTCCTGGAGAAATGAATTTGAGGAGTCCCTGAGCGATCCGCGGTTGCTGGTGCGTTACGGTTTTGAACAGGAACTGGAAAATACACGCCTCCTCAGAAATTCTTCATCGAACAACGAACCTGGCCTTGTCGGCTCTATCATCGGAGCCCGTTGGAGTGACGGCCGTTGGCCGGGAAAGGAAGCGCTCGACTTTAAGCGACCGAGCGACCGCGTCCGCATCACCATTCCTGGCGA
>JAQBYJ010000223.1 GCA_027622555.1 Verrucomicrobiota bacterium | reverse complement strand
CGAATGTCGAAGGGGGCGGGCATTTCGAGTTCGCACTTCGGCATTTGCCATTCGGAATTTTCCAGCGGTGTCGGAGATGTATTTGAGGAAGATGAGGCCGAGGACGACGTGCTTGTATGCCTTAGCCTGCGGCACGGGTGTCGCTTTGCTCGAAACCGCCGCGTCCATGTTGTTGCGGAGCTTGTCGGCGGCGAGCCAGAGCTTGGCTTCGAAACCGAGGTGGGCGGTGGAGTCTTTCTTGGCGGCTTTGCGTTTGGCAGACATGTTAACGATAAAAGATAAGATCGGCGTCCCAGATCCAGGATTCGGGGGATTTGTTTTTTTCGGGCTTAGGCGTTGCCATGGATTTCTTCGTGGAGGTTGATGACCACGGCACAGGCCGGGCACTGAAATGTGTTGGGCGATACCTCACAGAATCGCAAGCCGGTATCGATCGGCGGGGTGGTCAGCTCGCGGGAGGTAATGAGCAGTCCCTGGGCAGTCACATCTTCGAAGAGTCCGCAGGATGGACAGTCGATGAGATCCCGGTCGCCGACAAAAACCCCGAGCGTCTTGGCCTGGGTTTGGACGCGCTGTAGTTGTCGGAAAAGGTCTACGAGTGGGTTCAGGTCGCTCACGGTTTCCCTCCTTTCCGCTTGAGGTCTTTCTCCAATTCCTCGATGGATTTCAGATCCTCCGCATCAGCGGCGATTGCCTCCTGTTGGCGGCGTTGGCCGTCGAAACTGTCGTAGCGTTCCACAGCAATCTCCTTCATCTCCTCGTGGCTGACGGAGCCGGGGCCATCGAGCAGGGGCTGGTCGTTGGAGCTCAGCATGCGGTCCACGCTGGAGCGCCAGAATTCGAGGGTGAGGACCTGTTGCTGCTTGGCGCGGAGTTCGGCCTGTTCGAGGAAGATGACGACCAAGCGGTTGAGGGTGTCGACTTCGTCTTCGCTGAGGTAGTTCTTGGCGATGATGATGTCCTGCTTGCGGACGCGGGAGCCGCTCCAGGTGGTGAGCGCCATGTTGGGCTGGCTCGGATCGGCCCGTTCGACGATGAGTTCGGCGGCGGTTTGGCGGGTGGCGGCGTAGAGGAGCTTGTTCTGCACCTCGGCGAAGAAGAGCGAGGTCTCCTTTTCACGAGTCTGGTAGTCATTGCTGAGGGCGAAGAGGTCGCGGACTTTCTGGTAGAAGCGTTTTTCCGAGGCCCGGATGTCGCGGATGCGGGCGAGGAGTTCGTCGAAGTAATCCCAACCTCCGGGGTTCTTGAGGCGCTCGTCGTCCATGACGAAGCCTTTGACAATGTATTCCTTCAGATGGGTGCTGGCCCATTGTCGGAACTGAACACCACGAGGGGAGCGGACGCGGTAGCCGATGGCGAGGATGAGATCGAGGTTATAGAGCTGGATCGTGCGCTGAACCTTGCGTTTTCCCTCGATTTGAACTGTTAAGGATTCCTTAACAGTTGCCTCCCGTGTCAATTCTCCGTCCTGGAAAATGTTTTTTGTGTGAATGGAAATATTGTGCTTGGTGGTCTGAAAGAGCTCGGCGATTTCGAGCTGGGTCAGCCAGACCGTCTGGCCTTCGATGCGAAGGTCGAGCCGGGTGCGGCCGTCGTCGGAGGTGTAGAGGACGAGTTCGCTCATAGCCATCCCTCCTTCACCAGTTGGCTGAATTGTCTCGACGATGTAGAGAGAAATTGTCGCCTCAGTGTAGCGACAATTGCCGACGAAGATCGCTCGTCAGACTGTTGCGACGGTGTAGCGACTATTGGGTATGGAGGTTGGAGCTCTGTGAAATCAGCGTTCATCTGCGAAATATGCGGTTACACTCCCAGTTGCTTGAGGATTTTGCCGAGGATCCGGTCTGATTCATAGACGCCGCGGATGGAGCAGGCGGCGTCCCAGATCCAGAATTCGAGGGATTTGTCTTTAATTACAGCTTTGGCCATTCAGGGGAAATTGTAGGTTTAAAAAATGACTGCAAGGGAATGGGAAGTAAGAGTTCCGGGTTCGGAAAGTGGAAACTGAAAAAGCTTTGCAGCGGAAGGGCAAGACGCAACTGCGGGGCAATTGTGTTTTTCGGGATTGGTTATTCGTATTCTGAGATACGGCGGGGAGAAGGAGGGTGGGAAAATCTGAGGATTCGAGAATTTAATCTGACGTTTAGGGTGAGCGTTGCAGGTGGTCGTTTTTCGGGTGACACCTGCGATTGTCTGGTAGTCGGCATTCCGCAATCAACAACGGTCTGGGAAATGCGTCGATGTTATGCCGTAGCGTCCGTTGCTGGCAACGCGACCACCGCGAGCCACGCCGTTCCCGGAAAAAGCTACGCTGCAAGCAGCGAGCCCTACGACGGGCGGAATGGTATTCCGGGGATTGGAACACGCGGCGGACTTTCGGGATTTCGTGTGGAAAAATTTCTCCCTACCATAATCTTAAAAGTTTACTGGTTCGCCGCTCGATCTTTCAACGGCTTGGAAATCTACGCCCAATTCAGCAGTTTTTGAATGTTTCCACCTTTTACCTTGGCCCGATCCGTGACGGAGTAGGAAGCCATGTGGACATCCACGATTTTAGGAGAGCCGCTGCCCCAGACCATGCGATCGGCGCCAAACTCACGAATGACCCGTGCGGTAAAAGCTAACGCACTTTCGTAATAGGGTTCATCTTTCGCAAAATGATTAAGCCCCGATAATTTCATATAGACATTTGGGTATTTGGCCAACTCGAGTACTTCGGCGAACTGGACTGCTGTGCCCAGATGGGGTTCGGCCAGGTGATCGATCAGCACCTTACATCCTTTAAACTCTTCGATGAGCTTTCCGGCCTGGGCGGCATAATCGGGGCCGATATGTAATTCGACCACCAGACCAAGATCCACGGCTTTCTTCCAAAGGGCCCTGGCTCCTGGATCGTTAAAACTGTCAAGATAAGCCCCGTTTCCACGAAGGGCATGAAACCGGGTCGAAATGATATGGGGCACTTGCTTGACCAGGGTTTCAAATTTGGCCGGCGCTTCAGGATCTCTCGGATAAAATAAACTCGTTCCCCTCAGCCTGTCGGGTTCGCGATTGAGGCAATCGATGATCAAACGATGGTCATCACCGTAGGGTTCGGGATGTACGATGACCGCCCGGTCTATTCCTTCCTCGTCCAGCCGTTTGAGGTAAGCGGACAGTGGATCGGACGGATGCACAGATACATCCGGGGTGTAAGTGGCCTTGGGGTGAATAGGATATTTTGACGTATCGGGACTGAATATATGTGCATTCCATTCGATGACCGGAATATTCTGGGAGGCCGCACTTTTGGCACAACCCTGGCTCATTCCCAATCCCAGCAGTCCCAAGCCCGCAACCCTTTGCAAAGCTTTTCGTCGCGTCATGGTTACAGGTTTGAAATCTGGTTTCATAGCTACTAGTATTGCGATGAAAGGTTATTTAACCAATCTTAATAAAAGATCGATCCAAGATTCCCGACTAAAGTCGGTCCAGCATTACTTTCGATGGATTTAGTCTCACAGAATGAATTATCCTGGGCTTAACTGAAGGCTGGGTTTTTGATTTCTCGACTCCTGTATTTCAACTGAACACAATGCATTCATGTTTTTACGATTCTCTGTGTTTTATCATTTTGATTCCCCGAAACTGACTAGTTTATGACGAACGTTCGCCAGTTTATTTTCCCTTTGATCTTTGCAGGGTTTGTTGGAGTGTTGACCATTCTATCTGTCGAAGGACAGGACAGACCTAATATCCTCTTCATCGCCGTTGATGATTTGAACGATTGGGTAGGGCACTTGGGAGGTCATCCACAGGCGAAGACCCCGAATATTGATCGTCTGGCGGGTCGCGGGGTTTCATTCACCAAAGCTTATTGTAATGCACCGCTCTGCAACCCGTCGCGCGTG
>JAQBYJ010000222.1 GCA_027622555.1 Verrucomicrobiota bacterium | reverse complement strand
CTTCAAATAAATGAGGCCCCTGTGCAAACAGGGGCCTCAATTTCTAACTGGAAATAAAACCAACTACTAATCTAAAAACTAAAAGTATTGGTGATAAACACTTCAGTTGGCGGCGAATTGCGTACTACTGCGATTCTACCATCCGGGTTGATGACAGTTGGAATCGGGTCGTTATCCCCAAACGCATTGCGAATGTTACCCTGGATTTTCCAATCAATCTTGTTGTCAAAAATCGGACGTCTGTAGCTGACAAAGAGATCGCCATTCAACATATCAGGTCCCAGGAAGGGTTTGCCAAGATCCGGGATAATTTGACCGTCTGCATTGAAGATATTGGGATAGCCAATCGCGTTGTTGTCCTGCCAGCGTACAGCGCCACCTGCAGTGAATCCTGCGAAGATACCTTCGGTGAAGGTATAGGATGTCACCAAGTTCATGCGCCATTCCCGCAAGTCCTGCGCTATTTGTCCATCCCGCGCCGCAATGGCTCCCAAGGGAGCTCCCACAATCGCCAAGAAGCGCGATTCGAAACTCTGCCCTTCAGAACGCGCCGGTGTATCCGCCCATTTTCCGATCGGCGAATTCTGGATATTGCTGAAGACCTGACCCGATATATCCCTGAAATCCAAGGCAATATTTGACACAACAGATTCCTGTTGCCCCAGGTTAAGGAACACGCGCCAATTATCAGTTATATTCGCGGTAATATCCAATTCGAATCCTTCCGATACGAAGTCCTGGGTACCAGTCTGCCCCGGATTTGGTTCGCTGGTAATTTCCCCCGATGCCTCGTTAATGGCTAGCATACGCTTGCTTTGAACGACAGAAGGAAGCCAGGATATGATTTCGTCATAAACATCTCTAAATGTTTGGAAGTTTGGATTATCCAAATCACCTGCCTGAGGTCCGAGCTGGTCTATCGATGCCTGAATAGCGGCTTGGAAACCCTCCGGTGTGTTGCCAAATTCCTGGGCCGCTTCATACCAACGAGCGGTGTAACCACTAATCCAGCCAAAGAAGTCGAATGGATTGCCACCTGGAAGTGAGTCACCACTAGCCGAAGTTTCATACCAGTTCAAACGAGCGATGAGTTTGTTATCCATGAAATTAAAGGTGACACCATATTCTTCCGTAACTCCAACTGGAGGAGGAAGAACAGTCCCGAAAACATTCCGCCGTGTTGGCGAAACCTGGAAGTTTTCAGATTCACCTACGTGAAAACTAACGCCGACGGTATCGCCGATCCATTCATCGGGCACGTGGCCAACAACACTCCAGGTAAAGGTATCACCGGTGGCAGTTGATGAATTTTCAGAAACGCGAAAGTACTCGGGATTCCGTTCCGAATTGGATCCTCCTACATCTTGAGTTATTCCCAAAGCAGCAGCTTCAGCACTTCCGATATTTTCCCAGGTAGTTGATTCATCGTCACGCCAGCCAACCAGACCCACAATGTGGTCATTGAATAATCGACTCTGAATACTGATAACTTCTGTCTCGATTTCGTTTCGTCTGCGTGAACCACCGACGAGAACGTCTTCAACCGTAACAAAGTCTCTATCAAACGACTGGTCCGGACGGTTCCATGTTATAGCTTCATAAGAATCCCCAGCCTTAGGAAGATCAAAGGTCATCATATTCAACTGCACCTGGCTGGGATTGGCGAAAGAACGCACATCCGGACCTAGATACACTTCATAGACCGGGCGAAAATTTCCATTCCTGATTCCGGAGCTACCCAGACTCAAATACTCTGGTCCTCCTAGTGCGATGCTTTCGCCTCGTAGCCGGGCATCGGTTTGATGATTAAAGGTATCGATCGTTTGCTTGTTATACAAACCAGTGATCGTGTGATTACCGAGCCACTTTAACCAACTGTCGTCGCCTCCGAACTTTTCGAAATCGACATTAACAAATCCCGTCCAACGAAGGCTTTCGCGATCAACCTCTCTGTAAAGGAAACCCGGAAACTCATCCGTTTTCATCAACGGACGACCGACATTCGGATTAGGAGTGCCGTTGGCCAAATATTCATTTATATCGATCACGACGTCACCGTTACCAGAATCCCCAATCGTTTCCTGCTCAGAAAACGGAATACTCGCAACCTGATTGAAAGTCTGGTTATCCCACACAAATTCAAGACCCGCCTGACCATTTAAAAAATCCTGTTCGAGGGCAAACGTTTGGGCGGTGAATTCCTGGTTTCGAAAATTAGTCCTACCCTGAATCATTCTATCTTCGTTGTTCCAAACATTTTGGTCCAGAATTACGGGTGTCGTAAAGTTCGGAATAAACTGATCATTCCTGTTACCCATGAAAAACGAACCAGATTCGATATATGCGAAAATGTTACTGAGTACCGGATAAGGCATGCCATCGACCCCAAGCACATGAGTGCCGTGCAGCATTGGATTGCCAGCCGCATCGACCGTACCAGTTGCGCCATTCTCATTTCCAGAACTCGCGAAAAACGGCGTCCCGTTATGGTTACCCCAAGGAATCGGCCCGTCGGAATCGTGATCGAACTTTATCTTAAAACGGTGGAAACCACGCTCTGTAATAGCGGGAACGTTGCCACGGCTTATACCAAGGCGGTTGTCAAAGGTCTGTTTAGGAAGCCAGTGAGTGTAGCCAAACTCAGGATGGAATCGTGTCGCCTCGGTGGCACCTGTGCCCGAGGCACCCAAACCACCCGGATAAAAACCCGGAACAATGACTCCTGGGACAGATTGAAGTTGGGTGATGTCGGGAGGATCAAAAAATGAAGAAAATCCATCTGTCGGTGGAATGACGTTGGCTGGTGTACCTTTTATATCTCCTCGCTCATAATTAAAATGCGCTTTGGTCTGGCCTAACCATTCGACGTTGTCGTTTTTCGACAGAATGGCGTGTAGAGCCACGTCAAAGCGTTGGTCAATTTCGTAGGCCGGCCTTTGTTGATGTTGAGTATCCTTGTTTAGGCCCATCAAGCGAATAGCTAAACGATCCTCGATCAAAACCTTGTGAACATCGATGGTTTCTCGATGGGTATCGCGCTCACCAATGCGAACACTGACCTCATTGCGATCTTCCCCGTCAGCATTGGCGCGTTTGGTCGTATTGTTGATAATACCACCCGGAGAACCGATACCAAAAAGAAGCGAATTTGCACCACGCTGGATATCAATACGTTGCGTATTGTACCCTTCAAAAGAAATATCGGTGAGGAAAAAGTCCCGGGTCAATGATGCACTTGCCAATCCACGTACACGCTGGTTGTCCTGGGGGCCGAGACGCTGATTGTCCTGCTCAAAACGTCCATTGTGATTCTGGCCAGGACCACCCGAAAAATTCCCCTGCACGCCGCCGACTTCCATGTTCAGTGCGTAGGGCAGAATTTCTTCCATGGTGGTAGATCCGGTGTCTTCAAACAACTCGGCCGTGATAACCTGAATCGCCGACCCGATATCTCGTAGAGGAGTCTTCAAGCGACTACCCGCCAAGGTGTTCGTGGCCTGGTAACCGATGCTATCGCTTTCCTCGATGGTAAAGGGTGAAAGAGTTGTAATGTCTTCGTCGTCTTCGTTTTGCCCGCTTAATAATAGCGGGACAGTCAGCATGCAGCTGGCGGATAATAGTTGTTTGATTAGTCGTGATCTGTTCATATGTATTTTGTTTATTGGGGAGTTTTAGAGTATAGCCAATGAGTCGGCTGTTTTGATTTCGTATGGTTTGAGGGACTCAGAACTTGTTCGGCGAACAACTTGAGAACCTTGAAATTGGGGAAATATTAACTGTCATACAGCTGATTGTCAGGGAGATAGGGAGTTTTGTTTTTCGGGAACGGCAACCAAGAGCAGACTCAACAATTCCCGAAGGGTTTTGCAGAGTCAAAAAACTGGATTTTCATCAACGGGGTAATTTTAGAGTTATCAGATTCCTTAACTGGAATTAGCGGCCCGGCAACCAGAGGAGACCTTCAGCCAATATCCACTTAATTCGGTAAGGAGACTAGGAGCCCAATATGGGATCTTCAAGGATTATTTTCCTTCAATTGAAGATTAATCCTAAATCCGTGAGATAATTGAGTTTGGCCGCATGTCAATTTATTTCTGGCCACGATGCGGGATT
>JAQBYJ010000221.1 GCA_027622555.1 Verrucomicrobiota bacterium | reverse complement strand
CAAAGCCTAAATCAGTGACGATGGGGAAGTCAATCAATATGTTATATTATTTAAGACGCACTACACTAGTGTATTTTAAGGATCGGGGGATAAACCTCCTCCTACAGTTCAAGAACCTCCCTTCAGATACTTATTCAGAAACTCGAGAATCTGACCATAGCCTTTGATCTGGTTTTCCTTTTTGAGGAAGCCATGTCCTTCGTCCGGGAAAATGACATACTCAACAGGCACTCCATTTGCCCGAACGGCCTCTACCATGTCGTCCGACTCGACTTGAAGCACGCGGATGTCATTGGCTCCCTGCAAAACCATGACTGGACTTTTTACCTTGTTCCCATGAAACACCGGAGAGATACGCTGCAAACGTTCGGCCTGAACTGGATCATTGGGATCCCCCATCTCGGCGTAGAGGGCATCCTTGAAAGAAGCCCAATGAGGAGGAATTGAATTCAGAGTGCGAACCCAATTGGTAACGCCAAAAATATTTACGCCCACTTTGAACTCATCGGGTTGGAGTGTCATCGCCGCCATGGTCATAAAACCACCATAGGAACCACCCAAGATCCCGATCTTGTCCGGATCAATATAGTCGAGAGTCTGCAAATAATTTTTACCGTAGACGCAATCCATGAGGTCTTTCTCTCCATGGTTGAGATCATCCATCTTGTAAAAGGTCTTTCCGTAGCCACTGCTTCCCCGGTTGTTTACCGCAAGAACCGCGTAACCGTGATTCACCAGATACTGAATCAACTCTGAAAAGTCGACTCGTGTCTGCCCTCCAGGACCTCCGTGAACCCACACCATGGCTGGGGCAGGACTTTCGGCCGTTGCAGTCTTCGGTTTGTAATAAATGGCAGGGATCTCCAATCCATCGAACGACAGAAAGCGAACAACCTCAGCGGATACCAGGTGGTCCGCGTCGATTGCAGGATTGAGACTATTGGTGAGGCGTTTCAATTTCCTGGAAGCAAATTCGTAGACATAGTTATCACTGGGAGATCTGGAAGTACCCACGCTGAGACGCATCCGTTCCTCACTTCGAGAAATGGATACTCCCAAAACATTTCCATCGGAAATGTCCGGCATCCCGACTTCCAAACCAGTCGTTGCCTCCTGAATTTTTAGAACATTCCGTCCATCCTCATTAATTCCAGTGACACGATACTTCTCGTTTTCAGACAGGTAGCTGTAACTCACATCCCAATTGGTTTCGAAAACCTTCTCATGCTCTCCACTGCTAATATCGAAACGGGCCAGGTAGGCGAACTCTCCGTCAGCATTCGTGTAATAAAAAAGAGACTTTCCGTCCTGGCTAAAACCAGAGCTGTTGTAACTTCCGGGCTTTTCTGGATCGGAGATTTCCGTCTGCTCGCCATAAGCAACATCGAGCATGAAAAGTTTGTTTTCACTCGTCGTAATGGGTCGCGCCACAGTGAGCTTGCTTCCGTCCTTCGACACATCGCCGAGACTCAAGCCTGATGTATTCTCGTAGATCATTTCCGAAGACCAATCAGATGTTTTCATTCTGTAGAGGTCGTAAAACTTTGGATCACGGCGATTAGAAGAAAAGTAAAAGGACTTCCGATCCTTGACCCAACCCATGAAGGAAACCTTTTCGTCCTTCTTGGGAGTCAGATCGCGGGAGTCGCCATTCGCCTCGAGGAGAAAAATATGGTTGTTCTCGTCTCCCCCGTGATCGGCCGAGTAGATGATCTGGTCGGTACCCGGGATGTAATCAATAGCGAATAGAGATTCTGTATCCGAAAAGGTCAGCTGAGTCATTTCGCCGGTAGCAATATCAATTTCGAACAAATTAAAGATACCGGTCTCATTGCTGCTAACCAGCAGCTTGGTCTCATCAGGAGAAAACCGGCCTCCGGTGATTCGCTTGTTCTCGAAAAACTGTTCGATCGAATATTGGGGGGTATTCTGAACTGTTTCGGACTTTGAGCCACAAGCCTGGAAAACTAAAGAGGAGAAAAGGGACACGAGTAATAAGGAGAGATATTTCATAATGAGCCAAATTAGAAAAAACGTGGAGATGGTATTGACGCTTAGCCGAAGAACACAACCCGCGACTAGTCAGTTGCAAAATTAATCACAATAGGAGTTAGACTCAGAGGTAGGCAGATAAACCGACATTACTGGAAGCATAAGCCCCACCTTTCCTATTAAGCCGCATACCAGGGAAATAAATTCTGCAATAAGAAATCTACCTACTCTTCCAAAACCAGTCTTACAAATAATCGCTCTAAGTCATCGAAAGGCTCGAGAATTCGTATGGTAACGGTTTGAGTGCCATCGCCATTATTAGATACAATAAAAACTTCCGTGAACGCCGGTCCAAATTTCCATTCCTCAAGATCATCGCCGATTTCCACTCTCTGAGTTACCCCAGAGACACCTGTGTTTCTGTCGTACTTGATAATCAGGTACTCAACGCCTGCAATTTCGATAGTATCAATTTTAACACCGCCATCGGTGTTAGGATCTTTGGGATTGGTACTGAGCAGGTACTCCTCGAAATTTGTGAGCCCATCGCCGTCATAATCCGCTTGCGGACCACTCAGCTCATCGTCTTTGCGTTCTTCTTCCGTAAATTGAGTAAACCGCCACAGACTAAATCCACTCAACGCTAAAACGAAATTGGCGGTGATCGTTTTGTCCGCGTCCATCGTCACGATTAGTGGATTAGCATTTCCAGCCGCATCGCCCGACCAGTTTGAGAAAGCGTAATCTTCGTTTGCGACCGCAGTCAGGGTAACTTTAGAAAGATGAGGATACGGGGAACCTTCGGGACTGATATTCACTTCACCCACGCCGACTAAATTTATTACCAAATTCTTTGGAGGAGGAAGGGCACCAGTCATGATCAAACCTCCACTGCCAACAACAACCATTGTGGTATCACTTACCGCAGTGCCACGCATGCTTTGTCCAACAGGGGTTTGCACGGAGGTCCACGCCAAACCGTCGCTACTCAAACTGATACGGCCACTGGTGTCCAAGGCTTCGAACTGACCATCCCGGATGGTTAGACCCTGTGCATTAGAGGGAGGGGAAACTTGATTGGCCGAGCTCCAGTTTATTCCGTCGATACTGGTCAAGGCCGTTCCCGATTGCCCAAGGACCACGAACTTTCCATTGCCGTAAGTTACATGAAACAAATTATTGGCTGTCGTGCTAATTCGCTCAGTCCAGGTGGTACCGTCGGTACTGGAGTATATGGCACCACCTTGACCAACGACAACAAAAGTTCCATCACCGTAGCTTATCTCCTCAAAGTCATTCGTTGTCACCACGTCATGTGTTGCCCAGGTAGTCAGATTTGCACTACTTCTTAGAAAGCCGTCGCGACCGACCGCAAACCAGTCACCGTTTAAGTAACGAAAACTGGTTATTCCAGGAAAGCCTGCGAATCCAGCACTTGGTAAAGACCACTCTCCTGTGTTTCCAGTCGGGCTTAAAATCCATTCTCCCTGAGAGGACATGGCGACGAACTTTCCGTCTGCAAATAGTACATTTATCCAGCTAATTGCAATCGCCGGAGTGAAAACATTATTCCAATTTGAACCAGTAGAGCTTTGCAAAACGTTTCCATTAAAGTCTGATGCAACGAACACACCTGCTCCATAAGCGACCCCTGAAAACGTCTGATCAAATCCCGTTTTCCGGTTTGTCCAGTTCGCCTGATCCGTACTGGTCAGTATGTTACCGCTCCTACCCGTCACAACCGAAATACCCTCTTCGTTTACAATGTTATAAACATCATCATTCACCCCGGTGAGCACAGCGGTCCAGGATGCCCAGTCGGTGGTGGTCCACAATTTTCCCTGGCGACCAGGAAAGTAGTAAGTGCCTGCATTATACCAGCTGTCAAAGAACCAACTGCTATCTTCCGAAAATGGCCTATGAGTCCAAGTGATACCGTCTGGACTAGTAAGGATAGTGTTCTGTTTCCCCCCCACGACAAAAAGTCCATTTAGGTAACGGATACTCAATAAACCCTGCCCGAGTCCTTCAATCGCTAGACCTGTAGGCCGAAGTGTCCAATTGATGGCATCGGGGCTGGTCATTATCTCCAGATTGTCACCCACCGTTACATAAAGACCACGGTATTTTTATTTGGCACGGTGATTGACGAGCATTTGGAATGGGATACCTAGATCATGCTGGGA
>JAQBYJ010000220.1 GCA_027622555.1 Verrucomicrobiota bacterium | reverse complement strand
CCTCATTGTTCTCATTTTATGCATTGTTTAGCACAACATGTCTCCCATTTTTCGGGGCAGGCTCAAAGTCGGCTTTACATTAACAAAGGTTCCTGAACCCAGCACCTACGGCCTAATCGGGGCCGGAGCACTTGTTCTTCTTATCGCAGCACGCAAATTTAAGAAAGTAGCTTAAACCAAAGTTTGACCCAATTTTTGAGGGCATCAGGATTATCCGAATGCCCTCCTCATGTACTGAGTTGATCAAATACCTGGATCTCGAACCGCTTCCGCTGGAAGGCGGGTACTTTAAACGCAGCTACCAATCAACTCAATCAATCGATCTGGGGAAAGGATATGAGCAACCCCTAGGGACGGGCATTTATTTTCTACTGACCCAGGATTCATTCTCCGCTTTGCACAGGCTCATTGAAGATGAAGTTTATCATTTTTACCTCGGAGACCCCATTGAGTTATTCGAGCTATCGCCAACATTTGATTTGAAACGAACCCCAATGGGCCGGGATCTGGCCGCCGGACAACTGCTCCAATACCCAGTCCTGAAAAACAGTTGGCATGGCTCGCGTCTTATCGAAGGAGGTGAATGGGCTCTATTGGGAACTACCATGGCGCCAGGATTCGTTTGGGAAGATTTTGAGCTGGGAAATCGAGAACAACTTCTTTCAACATATCCTAAACACAAACAACTCATTTTAGAACTTACTCGTGCACAACCTTGATATTAGCAATCTGAGAAAAGAATACAGCCAGAAGGGAATCACACGCGATGAAATGCTCGGAAATCCTTTCAAACAATTCGAGATTTGGTTTCAGCAAGCGTTTGATGCAAAACTGGTGGAACCCAATGCCATGAGCCTCAGCACAGTGTCGCCGGAAGGTCAGCCATCCATTCGAACGGTGCTTCTCAAGGAGTACGATGAAAGCGGTTTTGTATTTTATACAAACTACGAAAGCAC
Organism: Verrucomicrobiota bacterium; assembly: GCA_027622555.1. NCBI lineage: Bacteria > Pseudomonadati > Verrucomicrobiota > Verrucomicrobiota bacterium. The sequence continues at coordinate 3,288 of JAQBYJ010000220.1, read as the reverse complement.
CAAAGCTCGACAGATAAAAGAGAACCCGCAAGTAGCCTTACTCTTTCCCTGGCTCGCACTGGAACGTCAGCTGATCATTCACGGTAGAGCTGAAAAGGTTTCCACAGCCCTCTCGCTGAAGTACTTTTTATCGAGACCACGAGGGAGCCAGCTTGGCGCTTGGGTATCCCAGCAAAGTGGTGCGATATCTTCGCGTTCGATCCTGGAAGGTAAATTGCAAAAAATCAAAGATAAATTCGGCAACGGCGAAATTCCCCTTCCTGGTTTCTGGGGAGGATTTCGGGTTGTCCCACACAAGGTGGAGTTCTGGCAGGGAAGAGCCAATCGTCTGCACGATCGTTTAAGTTACGACTTGAATGAAACCGGTGATTGGATGATCTCAAGAAAGTCGCCTTGAAGTCCATTTTTTGATACTACAAAGAATTTGTAGGCACACCGAAGAAACACACACAGCAAGGGGCCGTCCGCAAGGGCGGCCTTCTTTTTGCTCCCCTACTCCGCTTTGGGGATCCGGATCTCGTCGATCATGTTTAACACTTTTTCGGGTGGGCCAGGAAAGAAGCGGCACACCACAACGGAAACCGCAAAATTGAGAATCATTCCGAGAGTTCCAATTCCTTCTGGCGAGATGCCAAACCACCAATTGTCCGGCGTATTCGAAGTGGGATTAACAAATTTAAAGTAGATAATATACGATGCGGTGAACACGATGCCTACGATCATTCCAGCAATAGCACCCTCTTTGTTCATTCGTTTTGAAAAAATTCCTAACAGCAAAACGGGGAAAAACGAAGAAGCCGCGAGACCAAATGCAAATGCAACTACTTCCCCTACAAATCCGGGCGGGTTCACGCCAAAATAGCCGGCTATGACTATTGCGACTGCGGCGGCTACTCGCGCTACAGTGAGTTCCTGCTTCTCAGACATTCCGGGAGCCAACATCTTCTTCATCAAATCATGAGAAATTGAAGATGATATAACTAACAACAAACCTGCGGCCGTAGAAAGCGCAGCAGCGAGACCACCAGCTGCCACCAGAGCAATCACCCAGTTCGGCAAATTTGCGATCTCTGGATTCGCAAGAACAATGATATCCTTATCAACTGTTAGTTCATTTCCCTGCCAGCCTCGAGTCATTGCCACGGCATTAAAGGATTCATTTTTGTCGTTGTAATACTGGATCACTCCATCCCCATTTTTATCTTCAAATGAAATAAGTCCGGTATTTTCCCACGTTTTGAACCAGCCTGGAACTTCGGAATAAGTAGCATTCGTGACGGTCTGTAAAATGTTGGTTCGTGCGAACGCCGCAATCGCAGGCGCAGTGAGATATAATATTGAAATAAACAAGAGTGCCCAAAACGCGGATACACGTGCATCGGCCACTTTCGGGACGGTAAAGAAACGAATAATCACATGAGGAAGACCGGCTGTTCCCAGCATAAGTGCTGCAGTAAAAAAGAATACGTCAATGGTACTTCTTGACCCATCGGTATAGGTAGCAAAGCCGAGATCGGTACTTAGCCCATCCAACTTATCCAATAAAAATACACCCGGCTCCCCTGCAACCTCCGCACCAAATCCAATTTGAGGAATCACATGCCCGGTCATGGCAATTCCTATAAAGATTGCAGGCACCAAATAAGCAAAAATCAATACACAGTATTGTGCGACCTGAGTGTAGGTTATTCCCTTCATCCCGCCGAGAACTGCGTACGTGAATACGATTAGCATTCCGGCAAATACTCCATAAAAAATATCCCATTCGAACACCCGTGCGAAGACAATGCCAACACCGCGCATTTGACCTGCGATATAGGTGAACGAAACAAATACGGCACATATCAACGCCACAGACCTGGCTACCTTTGAGTAGTAACGCTCACCGACAAAATCAGGGACAGTAAACTGTCCAAACTTCCGCAAATAGGGAGCCAATAATAAGGCAAGTAGCACATAGCCACCTGTCCAGCCCATCAAATAAATCGACCCATCCCTTCCCATGGTAGAAATCAATCCCGCCATGGAAATAAAGGAAGCAGCGGACATCCAGTCAGCCGCAGTTGCAGCACCATTGAGAATGGGATGCACGGACCCTCCCGCCACATAAAATCCTTTGGTGGAAGCTACCCGAGTCCAAATGGCTATTCCAACGTAGAGACCAAAGCTGAGAAAAATAAAAAGGAATGTCCAAAAAGATAATGTCATGACCAGTGGTTAACTATGTTTCTTAAATTTCGAATTCTACTTGTTCGACATCTTCCTCTTCGACTCCGAAGGATTTGTCTACGCGGTTCATTTTCCAAGCGTAGAACAAAATAATAAGCAGAAAAACGATGATCGAGCCCTGTTGAGCGATCCAAAACCCAAGCGGAAACCCCATAATCTTAAACTGGTCCAACCAATCAACGGCGATGATCCCCAAGCCAAATGAAACAATAAACCAAATGGAGATAAGATACAGTAGTATTTTGATGTTGGCCCGCCAATAAGTGGCGTGGCCTGAATCACCAGAGGAGTCAGTCTGATTGGTCATGAAATGTAGGGTAGTAAACGATGATCGAGGGTTTTCCTTTTCCTTATGCCTGACCACCCCGGTTTAACAACGAAAAAAGTTGGCAGAATCTGAAGCCGTTAGTCCACTAAACAAGTTATGCATCGAAACCCGCTTAAAGAATTACTTCGGCAATATCGCGATTGCTCACCCTCAAATGAGGTTGCGAAGGCGTTTACGGAATTCGTGAACACACATGCCAATTGTTTTGAACGATCACAGGAGGAGGGTCATGTAACGGCTTCTGCTTGGATCGTGGATCCTAAACAAAAACAAGTCCTGTTGATTCACCACAAAAAGCTGGGCCTCTGGCTACAGCCAGGAGGTCACTGTGATGGAGATCCTAACGTCGTGCGCGTAGCGAAAAAAGAAGTTCGAGAAGAAACAGGTCTTAAGGATTTTAGAATATTTTCGGAGGAGATTTTTGACTTGGATATTCATAAGATCCCCCAGTGGAAGACCGTTCCTGCCCATTATCATTATGATGTCCGTTTCCTCATCTACGCCAACAGTCAGCAACCCATAGCAATGAGTGGTGAATCGAACGCCCTCAGATGGTTCGATTTTTCAGGGATAAGCGAGATGACACCCGACGCTTCCGTAATTCGAATGGCGGGAAAAGTCCGTTTAAAGCTCAGGGACTAGTTTTCATGCAACTTCAAATGGTCACGGTATAATTATTTAGAGCGTATAATGCGTATGGTTACAGGGATTGATAAATAAACTTGCCCTCG
>JAQBYJ010000219.1 GCA_027622555.1 Verrucomicrobiota bacterium | reverse complement strand
TCAAGTCTTCTTTTTAGGACGCTAATTCAGAAACAAAGGGCATCGCAAATTCTCAAGAACAGGGCAGCGGCCATTTTCGCTTTCGTCGCAGGCAATTTTCAACCGCTTGAGCGACTTGAAAAAGGTTTTGAGTTCCTTAATTTTTATATCCAGCTCCTCGATACGGTCAGACAAGAGCTTTCCTACATCGCTACAGGCTTCTTCAGGTAAAAGTTCCAGTTTGAAAAGCAGCTTTACATCGGAAAGCTTAAAACCCGCGTTTTTGGCCTGTTTAATGAATAAAAGACGTTCCAGAGCATCTTCATCGTATTCGCGGTATCCGGAATCGTAGCGGCGTCTTGGTTCGGGCAAAATGCCTTCCCGTTCGTAATAACGGATGGTTTGTGCGTTTAAGCCTGCTTTTTCGGCCAATTCTCCAATTTTCATGACAATCGATAAAACTCCTTTACCTTATACTATACTTCAAGGTTTATAATAGCTCAATGAAAGTAAACAACCAGACAGAGCGAAAAGGGAAATGGCTAGTTGGCGGTGGTCTGGGAGCTGCATTCATCGCCTCTCTTTGCTGCATTGGTCCCGCTGTTTTCATCGCCCTTGGCCTAGGAAGTTTTGCGGCGGCAGGTATCTTTGAATCGCTGCGCCCGTGGTTTGCCTTAGTGGCTGTCCTTGCCCTTGGCTTTGCCTGGTGGCAAGCGCTTAGAAAAAAGGCATGTGCGGATGGCTCTTGCGAAATTCCGGCCAAATCCCGCAAGAGCCAAATTGTTTTTCTGAGCCTTGTTAGTCTTCTTGCAATGGGCTTTTTGGCATATCCAAGCATTGCAAATTTGATACTCAAAACTGGTGGAGATACACAGACTGCCATGGGGCCGAACAGCTCCGAGCTTGTTGTCGCCATTCCAAGCATGGATTGTGCTGCTTGCGCGGTTGGAATTCAGAGGGCGCTTAATAAGGTTGAAGGCATCGACAGTGCTCAAATCAGCTATGAAAATAAAAAAGCCGTCGTCGTTTACAATTCTCAGAAAGTAACACAGGCAACGATCTTTGAAGCAATCAGAGAAACAGGCTTCCCGCCAGAGGAAATTAAGCCATGAGTGAAGGTATGGAAATACAACTGATTTCTACTCTAACATGTCCAACTTGTGGCCATCAGAGTAAAGAGAAAATGCCCACGGATTCTTGTCAGTTTTTCTGGGAATGTCCAAATTGCAATGAGCTTCTAAAACCCAAGGAAGGAGATTGCTGCGTATATTGCTCTTACGGGGACATTCCATGTCCTCCAATACAAGAGGCCAAAAACGGCGGAGAAGCGGGCCCTGCGTGTTGCTCGACAGCCTAAATATCTTGAAAGAGACGCCTCCTGAACCAAAAGGCTATACTTACTATTCAAGGGTCTTGGTTTGTTTTACATATTGGTTCCTAATATTTCGTTTATAGAAAGCCAGCCAGGCCATTTAGAAGGTAGCCTGTAAGAACAATCGCGATTGTTGTAATACCGAAATAAAGTGCGATAAGCGGTAAACGCATCGTGCGACGAAGCATAATGGCTTCGGGCAAGCTGAGAGCCGCCATGGCCATCATGAAGGCGAGCGCAGTACCGAGAGGAATACCCTTTTCAAACAGTACAACAGCGACCGGAACGATCGCGGCGCAACTGCCATACATGGGCACGCCCAGAACAGTTGCAATCGGCACGGAAAAGATACCTGTCGCATCAATTAGGCCATGGATTGTTTCTTGCGGGACGTAATTGTGAATGAAGGCACCGATGCCGACCCCGACCAGCACCCAAAGCCAGATTTGCCGGATTACGCTGAGGGCTTCATCATACCCATAACGAATGCGGGAACCAAACGTATGTTCAATGACTTTTTCATCCTGATGAGCGGATTTCGTAATGTCTTTTTCTAGGAAGCTTTCCAGCTTCATCCGGCCTAGAATTGCGCCGGCAATCGTGCCGATCAACAAACCACTCGTCACGTAAGCGATGGTGATAGGCATCCCAAACTCGGCTGCCATCAAGATCACCAGGTATTCGTTAATGATTGGTGAAGTAATAAGAAAAGAAAAAGTCACACCTAGCGGGACCCCAGCCTTTAGCAGACTGATGAATATCGGGATCGACGAGCAGGAGCAAAACGGCGTAATTGCTCCGAAGAGTGAAGCAACGACATTACCCCAAATGCCGCCAGCACTCATCCACCGCTTTAGCTTGTCCTCGGATAGAAACGTGCGAAGGAAGCCGATCGCAAAAATCATCACAGCCAGTAGCAGGAAGATTTTAAGAGTATCGTAGACAAAAAAATGGACCGCCCCGCCAAAACGAGAATCTGGATCGAGGCCAACCCAGTCGTAGATCAACAAGTCTGCGATCTTTAGCAGCATTTACCGCCCTTGCCGCCACTATCCTCTGAGCCGCAGCAGCTGCTCTGTTGTGACTTTTCATCGGCTTTTTTCTTCATTGAGGTATCAACCTTATTGACGATCCGCTTGAAGAAGCCGGGCTTTTCATTTGTTTCTGACTTTGGGGGTGTGGCTGTTTCTTGTTCTTTCATTACTAATTCTCCTTATCTAGTTAGGTGTTTATTTTTTTTTTGTTGCCTGCCGGAACCCACTCGCATAGGCCTCGAAAACCTTGCGGATTTCATCCCGTATGCGCCGGAAAGCCTCCATCTCGGACTCTCCATTTTTCGCAGCCTTCGGGGGATCTTCGAACCCCCAATGGTAACGATTTACTTCTCCCGGAAAAATGGGACAGGCTTCGTTTGCGTCGTCGCAAACCGTGATCACCGTATCAATTCCGGCATGCAAAAACTGATCGAGATGTTTCGAGCTGTGTTCTGAGATATCGATACCAATTTCCTTCGAAACTTCAACCGCCTTAGGGTGAACGTAGCCCGCAGGATTTGAGCCAGCACTCAAAACCTCGAAAAGGTCGCCTGCTGCATGTTGAAGAATTCCCTCTGCCATATGACTGCGACAGGAATTTCCGGTGCATAGAATAAGAACTTTTTGTTTGGTCATGATTAAAACAGTTTATCCGTTTATGGCCTGAGCGCAGGCCGCCTTTTCTTGTAGCATGCGCTCAGCAATTAAGGAGCGCTTTTTGGTGTCTTCGTCGAAGGCGATTAGCTCCCCATAACAATCCTGCAGGCATTTCAGATTCTCCTCCAAAAGCGGATTTGTAGCATCGGCTAATCGGTAAACCATCCACTGTGCCACACGCTCGCCCTCAACCATGCCTAACTCCTTCATGTATCGCAGCTGCTTGGAAATTTTAACTTGGCCTGAGTCCAGAATTTCAACTAGATGGCAGACGCACAATGGCCCATCCTTCAGCAGGTTTAGGATGCGTAATCTCTGGACGTCACAGAAACATTTATAGGCCTGAATAATTTCCATGGCATACATATTCTACAAAATGCATATGCTGTCAATGGAAAATAGTATGTTTCATATCGCCGTATCTTCAGAAATTAACCCGAAAACCAGCCGTCACGATGAAATCATTCTTCAATGCACTCCCATTGAGGTCCTGAATAACCGGGAGCTGAACGGCTCCTTCAATGATGTAGCGCTTAGTAACGTATTGGATTCCTGGGGTCAAATACCACGTTGTTCCTCCAGAGTTGGGGTCTCGAGTCCCTAACGCTTCGTGCTTGTCTTGCCAAATCAAGTTGCTTTCAAAAACTCCGTAAAGATAGCAGGGAACGGCATCCCCGAGTTCATTAGGCCAGAGCCGATATTGATAGGACAAGTCGAGATTAGCCACATCTCCAATTTCGAAACCATTCGCCTCGGTGTTGAATTTGTAGGCGACAGAAGAATCAAACTCCCATTGAAGCGTTTGCCAGGTAAGCACCGCCCCGATAAATGGATCCCACGAACCAGAACCGAGCTGCAAGGGTTGAGGGAGCCGTCCAAGGGAATCCACACCATCATCAGCACCGGTTGGAAACTCAAGACCGGCAAACGAACCGACGCGAAGAGTTTCTCCAATCTTATCCCATTGGCCAAGCGTATAACGACCAAAAACCCTTATATCTCCAAGCCCCGAATCTCCAAGCTTCCGCCGGCCTAACGGCGTAGTCACGTCCAAGCTCTTATCAAGAAACGGAGCAATGCCGAAAAGCGTGAATTTCTCGGTCAGGCCGTAAACGAAAACCGAAGGGGCCGACCAGACAGTAAGCTCCCGGTCCGCGGGGCCGGGATCGTCTGTCGAGCTAATGTACTTCATCTGTCCACGGAAAATGAATTCTCCTTCGTTCACGGGCAGCGCCGTGTTGAACGAAGCCGCTGTCGCGGCAGGTGGTGTTTTTGGGGTTCAAAACTGTGGGGTGGTAAAAGACC
>JAQBYJ010000218.1 GCA_027622555.1 Verrucomicrobiota bacterium | reverse complement strand
GAAGGTTGATAGCATTTCATATATAACCTTCTTATTGTATATAAGCAACTGACTGTCAATGAGTTAATTCATCAAAGTGCCCTAATAATTTCGGCGAAGCGTGCTAAAAAAAAGTCCAAAATACCACCTTTTTTCTGAGAATTTTTACTTGCTTGAATTTATCGCGACTCTATCACTCTCTTGCATTTCTGCTAACCTTATTGCCTAGCATCCAACATCCTATCATTATGAAAGAAGGTATTTTCTTAACTGCGTTTGTACGCACATGGCTCTTGATTAGCCTTTTCGGAACTGTATCCGTTAACCTGTTATCTGCAGGCAAAATTGAAACCAGAGACGGGTCTGTAATAAACGGAAAAATCCTCTCAATTGAAGCAGGAGTCATCAAGGTTGAGACGTCTTATGCAGGTGAGATTTCTATCAAGCAATCTGAAGTCATTGTTTTCTCGTCTGAAGAAACGATCAATGTATCCACTGATGGAGGAAACACTTTTAAAGGTACCGTTGCTGGTTCTGGAGACTCGATTAAGATTGCTGCTAATGGAGGCACTTTCGAAACTTCTGTAAGCAATGTGACTGCCGCGTGGCAACCGGGAGAGGATAGTCCAATAGAAAAGGCTCATAAAGCAGAGGTCGCTGCAAACGAGCGCAAATGGAAGTTCGATGCCAGTGTTGATATAAGTGGTAAGTCTGGGAATTCTGACCGAACGGCTACCGGGATTGGGGCCAGTGCCGTCCTTGAAAGCAAAAAGGACAGGCTCGGTTTTTATATGTCTGCTGATATCGCTGAGGAAAACGGCAACACCACCTCAGATGAGATAAAGGGTGGAATAGATTATTCGTCATTTTTCAGTGATAGTCTTTCATGGTATGCCAGAGGTGAATTGGAAAAAGACGATATCGAGTTGTTGGATATAAGAACTACGGCGGCCTTTGGTATCGGCAAACATGTGATTCGTAAGGACGACCAGAAGCTTGAGTTCCGCGGTGGTCTCGCCTATCGATTTGAAAGCTTTCAGAATGGAACAGATGTTGAGTCTCCTGGTTTGGACTTGGCCCTTATTCATTTTAAAGATCTCGGGTGGGGATCGATGAACAATCTGGTCACCTACAATCCTTCATTCGAAGACTTTGGGAATTTCCGGGTTTATCATGAATCTTCTTTTGACCTCCCCGTAGGTACGGGTGAATTCTGGAAATTGAGAATTGGCATAAGCAACGATTACAATTCGGAGCCGGTTGCAGGTCTTGAGGAATTAGATACAACTTACTATACTAGATTGCTTTTAAGTTGGAGGTAATTCTCCTGCTAAATGCTTTGAGTCCTAAGCAGGACTTTTAGTGCGTGTCTGTAGGATGGAAAGGCCATATCATCTGGCGAAACAGTATGTGGGTTTCGCCAATAAGTTGCGGAAACTTCCGTGGGATCCGTTTCGATAATTTCGGAGCAAGCTTTTGCGGTGTAAAACAGGTCCAGGGTATTGTAACAGATTCCGCCGTAAAAGTATTGGTTTGGGAAGCTGCAAATGTATTTTAGCTCATCTATTACCAGGCCAACTTCTTCTTTTACTTCGCGATGTACACCGTCTTCGGCCGATTCGTTGGCATCTATAAATCCACCAGGAAGTCCCAGTTTCCCTTTGCCTGGATCATGAGCGCGTAGGTTGAAAAGGACTTCATTATCGTCGTTTAAAATAAAAACCCCGGCAGCTGCTGCCACGTTTGGGTAAAATTTGAAATCGCACGAATTGCAAAGCCACGGCTTGAAAGATCCGCTATCAAATGTCTTTGCACCGCATCGCGGACAAAATGGGAGTTCTATAGAATCACGCATGGTACAAAATTAATGTTACCCCTAAAAATCCCAAGCTAGCTCCCGCAATTTTCATAAGTGAAAGCCGTTCTTTAAGAATAGGAACCGCAAGGATAATAATGAAAAATACTGAAGTCTGGTTTAGGATAGAAGCGACCGAGGTAGACGTATGTTTGAACCCGACTATCCATGTAAATAAGGCTAGATAAGTGCCGATAAAAGCTCCCAGAAGCATGATCTTCCAAGGTAGGGGGCCTTTGAATATGCGGATGGAAGTTCTTATCCGGCCGCTTGCAATCGTGAACAAAACCACTCCCAATAGTCCTCCAGCGAGTCGAAAACAAGAAACATAAGCAGGCGGCGCTTCATTAAGAATGGGCTTCGTTATCACCATACCGGTTGCCATGCAAAACACCGCAAAAATCCCGACAATGGTTCCAACTATTCTATTTCTTTTTGAAACAATGTCAGAAGATTTTTGATACACTGCCAACAAGATGCCGCTCAAAATAAGTATGAACCCAAGAGCTTGAAAAACAGAAAATTCTTCCTTTAGGAACAACACGGATAAGAGGATAACAAAAGGGCTAAATAGACAGCTCAAGATAGCATTCCTTCCGGCGCCCAGGATGTTGAGCGCGTACATGAAGAGTGTATCTCCCAAAGCGATTCCTATTCCACCGGCAGAAACAAGAACCAGGAGATCCTTGTTACTCAGATTGGTTTCAACGTCTTGTTCTTGAAATAGCAGCCATGTGGCGATGAAAAGAATAAGCGCAAATGTGTTCTTAAAAAGACTCATTTCAATCGGAGGAATCCCTTTAACCGCTACGCGAAACAATACAACAGCTATAGCCCAAAAAACTGCGCTTATTAATGACCAGGATTCACCCCAATATGGCATGAACGCATTAGGGTTGTCCGGGTGTACAGGGTCAATGGGAATATCAGGACACTCCCATTATAGGTACTGTGTTTTTATTGCCATGTTGAGTAATTGGAATTGGAGTGATTCCTCTTTCAACGGTATAAATTATGAACATGCATTTAGTAATCACTTTTATGGGAAAAGACCGGCCTGGATTGGTTGAATCTATTGCATCTGCAATTGCCCGAAAAGGTGGAAATTGGCTGGAGAGCCGGATGTCGCATTTGGGTGGTCAATTTGCAGGCGTATTGCGGGTTTCAATTGATGAGGAACACGAAGCTGGTTTGATGAAAGCGTTGCTTCAATTGCAGGAGACTGGGTTGAGTCTGACTATACGATCTGAACCAGCTTCGATTGATTCTAAAACCCGGTCTTTGGTCATTATGGAAATTATTGGCAGCGATCAGGTCGGTATCGTTAGCAGGATTAGTGGTCTGCTCGCAAGTCTTGGAGTCAACGTTGAGGAACTGGAAACAGAACTTACAACGGCTCCCATGTCTGCTGAGCTGCTTTTTAAGGCACGAGGATGTCTTCAGTTGCCGGCTCGACTTGCGATGGAAACGCTTCGAGACGAACTCGAAGCGATTGCGTCGGACCTTATGGTGGATCTCCAGTTGCACAAAGAATTATGATGTCCGTTAAAAAAATCTTTGAACCAGAGACTTTTTTAGAGGGGTGAAGCGAAAATGGGTGTTAGGCATATAAAGAATATTTATTTATGAAATCATTTAAGAAAATTCCGCCTTTATTGTATTTGGGTTCGTTTCTTCTGCTAATGTTCGCCTCCGGCTCCGTTTCTGGGGTGGACAATTTCGAATCCTTGAAGGTGTTGAATACGGTATTGCCGGCTTACCCCACTTCGATGACTTTAGAAGGTATTTACGACGGATCAGCCCAGGTCGTTATTCGTGTTGATTCAACGGGAGAACTGGATGAGGTGTTTCTTTCGGCTTACACGCATCCCTTGTTTGGGAGATTGGCGGATGAATACATACGGAAATGGACATTCCAGCCTGCCAAATTGAATGGTGAACCTATAACAGTCATCAAGCCATTTGACTTTCGATTTGAAGACAAGCGGGGTGTGTATGCTGTGGGTGTAATGGAATCAACCGCAGCTTTCCTTAAGTATTCGAGAAGCGCGGATTTCAAACGAATTTATAGTCCTAGAGAGTTAGATGAAATTCCCGAACCGATTACTATGACCACGCCGATGTTTCCATTGGAATTTAAGGACAAGGATGTGGAGGGAAGTGCCACTATTTTATTCTATATTGATTCGGAGGGGAATATTCGAATGCCGCATGTGACTGAATCTACCCACGACCATTTTGGACAAACAGCCTTATTGGCTGTCTGGGAATGGAAATTTAAACCGCCGATGGTTCGAGGAAAACCGGTCGATATCCTGGCTAGGCAGGAATTCAAATTCTCGGATAAGAAATAGAGAGGATTGAGAGATGGCTCATATCAGTTTGGTCAATTTTGAAGCCGCAAAGGTCGCTCACCTTCTGAAAGAACAATAATCTTCAAATCGCCGCGTTTTTTAGTTTTTGTCCTAAAATCGAGTTCAATTACACTACATACAATTGGCCTGTATTTTTATTTTTTTGTTAA
>JAQBYJ010000217.1 GCA_027622555.1 Verrucomicrobiota bacterium | reverse complement strand
GGATTTTGTAACTTCATCAAAAGCCTCTGCATATCCCTTGGCTGTGAGCGCATTCTTGAGGTTCTTATGGGATTCACCCTTTTCTTCGGTCCATTCACCAGACTCTACCATTTGGATGAGTTCCCGAGTTACCTGATAGCCTTCGATTGAAAGGGAATGATAGGTGTCGTATTCCTTTAGCTTTTCAAACTCTTTAACATACCCCGTCTTAAAGGGTTTCCTCCTGGTCTTTGGAAAATGTTTAATGACTCCTTCGCGCATCTGCATCCACAGTGTTTTCATTCGCGCCACATGGGGAGATTTTACTCGTTCAGATAGGGCAAGTAGGGGAGGCTGATCAAACGGGTTCTGTTCATTTAGATTTGGGTAGCCATTTGATTGGAGGATGTGCTCAAAATCTTTCTTAAATTGGCCCAATCCCAAATGATCCATAGCACCCATTAACCTCCCAGCCAAGGTGGGAGAATAGTTTTTGTCTTCCAGTAGCTGCAAGGCAAGTTCGCCGGGTTCAGACATACGAAGTGCGATTTCTGCGTTCTTGAAATTACTCCTGAAATATTTTGGCGAAACTCTTGTTAGAGATTCCTCCAAAGTCATCACCCAGACATTCGTTTCATCATACCGCTCCCGTTCAGCAGGTAGATTTTTTTTGTCCTGGTAAATTAAAATTGAGTTCCCGTTCGGCAGCTTAAGGATTGAAGTCCCTCCACTGGGGGCCAAGACGATCAATTGGTCGGGAATTGAAAGGTTTCCTGTGTGCAGATCCAGCGAGTGTTCAGCTGACAAAGAATATTCACCTTTAAAACGAAAGTCCAAATACGCACTTACGAAATCCCAATAATGGATTCCCCAAAAGGTGACATCGCCAGGATCAGCATCTGGTGTCCGAAGAGCATACCATCCCTTGATTAGCGGCACCAGCCAGCCCGACCTTAAAAGCCGAAGTCTGTCAGATTCAGCTAAAGCCGCACCTCGAACAATTCCATTTGGGAATTTCTCCTGAACATTCTTTAGCGATTGGGATATCTCTTTCTGGCCAAGTCTCATGTCAACTTTGTTTCAATTGGTATTAGAACTTTGTTTTATCTATTATGTCAACTTTGTTATACATGGAACCTTGACTTTGTTTTGTATGTCCTGAGGTGCAATGTGAATTTTTTAAACAGCTGAGTGCCGAGCCACTATCGCTTCAGTCTGTTTCTTCGATGATGTGGGAGTAATGATTATTGCATTCTTCATAAGATTGTGAGTTTAGGCGGTTCATTCGCCTCTGACAATCCTCCCATGTCATCTTTTTACCCTTTCCTTTGGATTTCATAGCTTGACAAGTGTAAGTGGTATCATAATGATACTGGTATGAAATCGATACATATTCGTGATCTTCGTGAGGAGACCTTGGCGGGACTCAAACGACGGGCTGCACGGCACAGGCGTTCTCTTCAGAAAGAGGTCCAAGTGCTCTTGGAAACTGCGGCACAAATGATTCCGGCAGATAGCGCTGTCGATAGAAAGTTGAAGCTTCATATCGTTCATTCTGGTGATAGTGCCTCTACCTGGAACCGCGATGAGATCTACGATGACCTCGGAAGATAAGCGACTCTTTGTAGACACGAATATTCTTTTAACGGCCAGTGATGCAGATCGCCAGCATCATGTGGACTGCTTGAAAGTTATTGAAACCTCGCAGTCTGGTGAGTTTTCATTGTTCACCAACGGTCAAGTATTTCGTGAATATCTAGTTGTGGCTACCCGCCCTAAGTTGAACAATGGACTTGGAATGCGTCCCAAGAGCGCGCTGAGCAATCTTGCTGAGTTCAGGTCCTGTATTCACTTGCTTGAGGAAAATGCCTTTGTTGTTGAAAGACTCGTCTCAATCATTCGGAAGCATAATCTGAGTGGTAAGCACATTCATGATGGCAACATTGCCGCCACCATGCTTGAGCATGGGTTGCAAAATCTTCTCACTCTAAATCCAGCCGATTTTAAGGGAATAGACGGGATTAGCATGGTGAATCCTGCAATTCTTTCGAAGCGCTCCTAGTCCCTGGTTCTCGGATTGCCTGGAATTTAGGTATATTGCTCTTTCTTGGCATTTATATCCGGGAATTATTTTTTTTAAAAAAAATAGCGGTTTTCCTTTTCCCGGACGTCAAAGAATTGAAACCACGTCTTCTGGTCAAATATTCGTTGTTTCAAGGTAGATAGAAAAGGTGCCTGTCCTAGAGATAGAAAAGGTGCCTGTCCTAGTTATTTTGTATTAATATGATACCGATTTATGTTTAACCATATGTGGCCGAATGACTGGTGGAACAGATGAGGAGTATTCAAAAATTATGGGTTAAACGCTTGCTTTGTGGCGATGGTTCCCCGAACCCGGAGTTCATCAATCCCAGGTTACCTTGACTTTGTACTGCCGAATTTTCTGATAGTTCGTAACCAATACCAGGTTTTTGCATTGTGCCTGGCTTACGAGTAACCGGTCGAACGGATCGCGGTGCAACAGCGGTAATTTTACAAGTCCGTATATAGCGGCGGTATCCACTGGAAGCTTCGTAAGGCCATGCCTGCCAATGAGCGGATCCATCCATCGTGAGGGCGGTTTGGCCAAAGGTAACTTGCCCAAGCTATATTTTATGACCATTTCGAAAATGCTGGCATCGCTGACGAAAACGTCGTTCAGCGGATCACGCAGCTTGGCTACTACTGCGGTGGGAAGTTTTTCGCTTCCATTGAAGTACCAAATAACCACGCAGGTATCGAGTAGAAAGCCCATACCGGCAAATTTCAGCTAAGGGGAGAAAAAGGTGCCGGACCTAGTATTTAAGTGTTTTCTGAAACGCTAAGGGTAAAAAGTAAGTTTCCTTGTGACCTTAATGGTGATCGAACTGCGGCAGTTGGGAGAATATCTAATTCTTACATGGACCAGTGGATATCCTCACTTTTGGAAATTTCAGCCTCTTGGATCGGTTGGGATTAGAAGAACTGGACCTAAATCGTCTTCACTAAAACAATCGGCTTAACTGGGTAAAGTGGACCGCTTCGGTTCCATCGCTGAACTTTTGATCGGCCCCATTGTAAATAATATAACGACGAGAGAGTTTGGCCGTTTTGTCGTTGAATCGGTCCAGACCTTTTTTGAAGGAAGCGTTGTAGGTGGAAGTGGATTTAATTTCAAAGCCAACAAGTTCTCGACCTGATTGTTGTATCAGATCGATTTCATTGCCGTGGGTATCCCGGAAGAAGTAGAGATTTGGCATCAATCCTTGATTGTACCTTGCTTTCATTGCCTCCAGTATTACGAGGTTTTCGAAGAGATTTCCCAATAAAGGGTCGCGGCTGATCTGTTCGGGTTTTTCTATGCCGAGCAGATAGGTCAGCAAACCCGTATCCGTGAAGTAATACTTTGGTGATTTGATAACTCGTTTTCCGAAATTTTCAAAGTAGGGAGCCAGTTTGAAAACGACGAAGGATGCTTCAAGAATCGAAAGCCATCGCTTGATTGTTTTCGCGTCAGCGCCGACATCACTCGCCAGACTGTCGTAGTTGATTATTTGTCCGACCCTACCGGCCAGCAACTTGATGAATTTCTCAAATAGCGTGGCATCCTTAAGCTGAATCAATTGCCTGACATCTCGCTCTACATAAGTTTGGTAGTAGCTGGCGTAGGCTGTGAGTGGGCGTTGCTTTTGGTCGTAAACTCGTGGAAGAAAACCGGTAAACAGGTAGTCTTCATATGAATTGAGTCCTTCACCGGCACTGGTGAGTTCCTTGATGGACAAGGGAAGCAAGTGGAGAATGCTCGTGCGTCCAGCCAAAGACTGGGCAACCGCTTCTCTGAGTTCCAATTGGTGTGAGCCCGTCAAGACGAATTGCCCGTTTCGCTTATCCGCATCGACCTTACCCTGCAAGTAGCTCAGTAAATGGGGTGCTCGTTGGATCTCATCGAAAATTACTTGATAGCTATACTTCGCCAGCAGTGCTTTGGGGTCTTCCCTGGCTATCTCGCGCGTTTCAGGATCTTCGAGAGTGACGTATTGGAAATTCGGAAGTGATGATTGGGCCAAGGTGGTTTTCCCGGCCTGGCGAGGTCCCAGAACGGTAACAATCGGAAACTCTGTAAGCTGTTTTTTTAGCTCCTTTTCTATTTGCCTCGGGATCATAGGTGCTAACTTAGGTGTGCTAAACAGGAATTCAAGTCCGGATTTGCACAAAAATGGAAACGACCCAAAAGGTGCCAGTCTTCGGTCCTTTAGTATTATATTGCCAATCCACGGTTACTCAGATGTGGCAGTATGATCATCAGGAAGGATCATCAGGAAGGGGTCATCAGGAAGGGGTCATATCTTCATTCTTGAGGATCATCGGTATGATCCGAGGACATCGGTAACAGATCTTCTAAGGACATCGGTAACACTTTTTATTGGCACTTATGC
>JAQBYJ010000216.1 GCA_027622555.1 Verrucomicrobiota bacterium | reverse complement strand
CAGCTAAGATTATGGTAAGAATGTTTCTGTTTCAGATACCCCGATGCTTGCTTCGGGGAGTTTCATTTGGAGTTTGAAAAACATCAGTTTAAAAAATTTCGAAACAGAAAATGCCTCAGATAGAGTTAGCGAATAGTCGGAAAGATAGGGATGCTCAACGGGAGATTATTTCCCAGGAGGCCCAATTGTTTTCTTTTAAGACCGACACCGACATCTGGACCACCTGGCATTATCATCCCGAAATCGACATACTTCTTACGCTGAAGAATACCGGATATCACATTACCGGAGATTTCATGGGAGATATTAAACCGGGCACTTTAATCTTAAATGGTTCCAATGTGCCTCATGCCTTTCATCCCAACGAACCGCCCGAGGGCGATCCCGATAAGCCCGCCATGTTGGTCATACAATTTTCGGTAGCGTCACTTGGAAAAGACTTGCTGTCCAAGTTGGAAATGGACCGCATCCGTAACTTTCTTGAATCGACCGGCCGCTCCTTTGAGTTTTTCGGGCCGACACGTGATCGAGCAGAGGAAATGATGCTGGCGATGCGGACGCAAAGTCCAGGACAACGTTTTGCCCAGTTTATTCTTATTCTGGATACACTGGCCTCTGCTCCCGAAGAGGATCGTGCTCCCTTAGTGAGTCACATATATGCTCCCTCATTGAATGAACAAAATGTGGAGCGGATTGATCGTGTCAAAAATTGGATTCTGGAAAACCTGGACCAGGAAATCAAGCTGGAGGACGTTACGCGTGTCGCACTCATGAGCCCAAAATCGTTTTCCCGCTTTTTCAAAAAGAACACCGGCAAAGCCTTCATTCATTACGTCAATGAATTGCGGGTTGGCCTCGCTTGTCGGAAACTCATGCAGAGTGATGCCAGTGTATCCGAAATCTGTTACGCCTCTGGCTTTAACAACCTTTCCAATTTCAACCGACAGTTCAAAGAGCGAAAAGGCGTGTCCCCTAAAGCGTTTCGCAAAGAGTATAGGTCGAAGGTAGTCAGTTAGCGGTGCGGGTCTTGGGCTTTTTCTTCAGGTTCAATCACTTCCACTCTTAAGTTTTTGATTTGCCGGTAGTGTTTTTCATCCTGTGGGCCAACGAGGCCGCCGAATCCCAGAGAAATGGCTATGGCGGCGATTTGAAGATCATTTTGAGGAATGTTTTTCCCATCCTTCCTTAATTGGCGGTATAGGGCTGCGTAGATTTCCGCCGCTTCCGTTGAAAAGGGTTCAAAGGACGTTAGGAGCCTGATCTTTTCGAGTAGACCTCTTCTTTTTGCAACTCGATCTGGAGAATTGGCGAGCCTCACCCCAATCAGGGTTTCAGCCCAAACGATAGTGGGAAGAACAAGATCTTCATTCGCAAATGGAAGGGCTTTCGAATTTATTTTGACGCGATCGAGGTGCACCAACGCGGATGTATCGATTACGAGGCCCTTGGATTTTCAAGCGGCGAGTCTTCTTTTCCAATACTCTCAAGGTCTGTCGCAAAATCTTTATCCAGGTTCAGGTTTTGCCATGCATCGACAAACTCTGCAACGGTTAGTCGGGAGCTTCCCGGAGGTGGAGTGAGTGTGGCTACGGGTTTATCGTTCTTGCAAATCAGGATAGATTCTCCTGTGTGACGGACCCTTGAGATGCATTCACCAAATGATCGAACAGCCTCAGTACTGGAAATTTTCTTCAGTAGTACAAATACGTATTTTACATAATGTTCTATAATGGGTTATTCTGAAAGTTCTATGTCAGGTGAGTCATTTAGAAAAAATAGGCACCTGCAGACTGCGTTCACCTTGATCGAAAAAGCGCGCACCGGCACCGGTTTTGTCAATGTCTCCCAGTTCCTCGCGGGCCCATTCGATCCGCTTCATCAAGGATTGGACGATGTCTGGATGAAAACTCGCGACATTGCTAGCTTCCGCCATGTCGAGGTTCAAATCGAATAACTGAATTTCGTGGACCTCCTCGATTAACCTACCCCACCAACCGGTTCCGGATGGATTGTTTGGACGAGGGAGCACCAACTTCCAGTGACCGGATCGTACTCCTGTCAACAAGCAGCCAGAATAATAAAAATAGTCTTCCCGCGGACTAGCTTCTGTTTTGCCAACAAGAAAATCTGTGGCGTCGTGGCCATCGATCTTTCGGTCAGCAAGTTTGGCTTCTCCAAGCTTAGCAAAGGTGGGAAGCAGGTCCAAGGTTGACAGGAGCTCATCGGACTTTCTGCCTGTCGCTATCCTGCCCGGCCAGCGAGCTATAAAAGGGACACGCGAACCACCATCCCAAGCACTCATCTTCCAGCCGCGTAAGGGAAGGGCGCTACCCGAATGATCCAGGGGAATAAATGGTTTATCGCTCGGCTTGCCGCCAACGTAACGAGTCGCTTCAATCCAGGGGCCATTGTCCGAAGTAAATACGACCAGTGTGTTTTCATCGAGATTTAGTTCTTTTAGTTTCCCGAGTATTTGTCCGCTGGACCAATCGATTTCCTCGATCGTGTCACCGTAGGGCCCGTATTCAGATTTCCCTTTAAAAGCTTCAGAGGCACCGACGGGGACGTGCGGCAAGTTATGAGCGAGGTAAAGAAAAAAAGGTTGGTCTTTTTTTTGTTCAATCCATTGAAGCGCTTCCCGTGTGTAGTCCTGAGTGATGTGGTCCCAGCTTTCGACGGCTTCAACGACCACTTCTTCGTTTCGGTAAATTCTGCTGCGCACAGGCGTGTCCTCCACGTAAACAGTGAAACCGTTAAAGCGAGGGGTTCCATAAAAGTAATCAAATCCCTGGGCGTTCGGCATGAGTGACGAGTCAAAGGAGTTGTCTGGTCCCTTCGGATTTCCAGCCAGGTGCCACTTCCCGATGAGGGCCGTTGCATACCCTGCGGTCTTGAGCGTTTCCGCCATGGTGATTTCTTCGGGATGCGGTACCGTATGCAGCTGTTTAACATTGTCGGGTTCGGCTACTCGGATCGGGTAGGATCCCGTCATAAGAGCCGCTCGCGATACTCCGCAAACCGGTTGAGCATAGAAGCTGGTTAATATCAAACCCTCCTCAGCCATACGATCGAGATGCGGTGTCTTAATCGTCTTGGACCCAAAACAACCCAGGTCGTTGTAACCCTGGTCGTCAGTAAAGATGAGAATAATGTTGGGCTGGGATCGAGCAAATGCGCTTACGAATATTCCTGTAAGCAGGGTGCTTAATAAGAGTAAGGTGGGTGACAGATATCTCATTTATTGTTTCTTTGAAGGTTCAGATAGGGTTTGATGATTTTACTCCAACTCTGGCTTTTTGTATACTGAGATTGGGACATATAGTAATATTATTTCCTCACCCTTTGTAGATTTAGTTTTTGGCTTATTTTTTCTGAAGTCTGTATCCTCGAAACACGCTCAAGTTCAGTTTTCACGGGTCTGCCGGATGAGTTCCAGGAGTTCCTGTGATTTTTGCTGGATTCTCGGAAGCATGCTTCCGTGGAGGACCCTCGAAGCCTGACCCTTACGGGCGGCCCGGCTGATGACCTCATTGTCTTCCCGTATTCTGCGAGTGACAGAACCAGGTAATTGAACTCCTGATCGTTCACTGCGGTCCGCCTTTGAAAACTCTTGCTGGAGTTCCGGGTAGAGGGAAAGTGGTTGGGTGACTTCTTGATCCAAATCTTGGAGCTTATTATTCTGACCGGCCAATTTCGCCGTGATTGCGCGCCATTCGGCGAAGGCTGTTAGTAATTGTGGATTAACTTTCACTGAAAGTTGGCCCGCGTTGAGAATGTTGGTGAGAGCTGCGTTGTTGAGTTCAGAAAATTGATTTGGTCGCCAAAGAGCTCGAAGATATTCCCAGGCTAAATCTGGCGGTATTTGTCCGGCTTCCTCTGGCGTCATTTGGATGAATTGTTCGAGTAAATGACTGTCCTCCATTCCACTCTCAACTGCCCTCTCAGCCAGTTGCGCATTCTCCTCGAAGGCAACTTCAAGGCGCGCAAGATATTCCTGTTCAAGAATCGATTCTTTGCGTTCTTCATTCCAATTGTTGATCTGCAATGCGATCAATATGCCTATCACGACGAGAGCTATTTCACCGATGGCGTAGAGTAGGTATTTTTGAACTGACCCTGTCTCAATCAATGAGCGTCGTATTTTTCGAAGGAATGTTAGCATCGTATATAAGTCTCTTTATCTTGATTGGAATGGGTTCACTCACTACCGGCAAGGTTTGGGTTAACGAGTGCTTCCTTCCTGATAGTCCTGAAGTTTTGCTAGTATCACTTCAGAATCTTCCTTCGAATTTTAAAGGGCGCGCAGGACGGAACGATGTACCGTTTTGAATAAATGAATGGATGATAAAAAGGTGTCGTCTTTCTTAAGACTGGCAAAGTCTTTCGGCGCCGGGTTGGTAGCACCCCAAAGCCTTTCTGTCGGGTCGATTTCAAAATAGAGCCTGAAATAATCTAACATATATTGTAACTACTCA
>JAQBYJ010000215.1 GCA_027622555.1 Verrucomicrobiota bacterium | reverse complement strand
CGGCGACATCCCGCCATCGCTCCAACGCCACACGGATATGTTTACGGGGATGGTTAAACGTTTTGGCCGTATTCTCGATGCACTCGGTCCCGAGATAGACAATACCTTGATTATTTTCTCCTCGGATCACGGTGAAATGCTTGGAGACTTCGGGGACTACGGCAAACGCACCATGCTGGATCCCTCAGCCCGCGTGCCGATGATCGCACGTCTGCCTGACCACTTTCCCGCCAACCAGCATTGCGAAACCCCGGCCACACTTTTGGACCTCTACCCTACTTTCCTGGACCTCGCTGGCAACGATGTAAAGCACCCGAGCCCAGAAGGCATCAATCTTGAAGAAGTATTAAAAGATAAAGCGAAGGACCGGATTGTCTTCAGTCAATTCTCCCAAGGCCCGCTTGGCCTCTATATGGCGACCAATCGAAATTGGAAATACATCTATAGTGCCGCCGATGACAAGGAATGGCTATACGACTTGGCGAACGATCCATTGGAATTGGAGAACTGTATTCAAGATCCAAAAAGCCAGGCACAACTATCCCTACTCAAAACTGCCTGCATTGAAAGGTATCGGTCCGCAAAAAATGGCAATACCATCGAGGGAGATGATTGGAAGCGCTATCCTGCAACAGAACCACCCTTGCCGGGCACAGATGAAGGTCTGCTATTTCAGGATCCGGAAGAGTTGGATAAACTTATCCAAGCGTTGGGACCGTACGCTCGTTCCATCGAATTCAAAAAGCATCCACAATTCGACTTATTGGCACGCCTCTGTAAAATTTCAAATCCGGAGACATCAGAAAACACCAGATCGGAGTCTCAGTGACAAACTTTGCGCTTAGTTGAGGGGCTTTCAAAAATCCCAATCCGGAAAATAGATAGATTTTCTGAATAACATCACTGCCATCCCAAGCTATTGCTTGAACCGTTTATCCTGAAGGTTAAAAAGAGAGACCAACCTATTGCCAGGTTGGCCTCTCTTAAAACTAAAACGGAATTAACGCTGACTTATTCCTCAGAAGCTAAACCGTGCACTGAGCGAATAAGTTCGTTCGGTCGGTATCCGCCAAATGGCGACGAGGCCAGTGGATCCTTCATTCGGATTCGCTGCAACAGGTATCAAGTCATCGTCGTCAAACAGGTTCCGAATGTTTAGCGTAAGCGTCATGTCGACTTTGTCATCCATAATTTTTCTCTTGTACCGCACAAAGCTATCTATGTTTAGCTCGCTTGGTCCAAAGTGCGGATTGTTGATGTCAGGTTTGTAGGCATTGAGGTCGTTATCGAATATTTGCGGATGACCGATGGCAATTTCATCCTGCCAACGAGCACCGCCGCCAACAGACCAACCTTTGAGCTTACTATCCTGATCAAACCGATAATTGGTGAAAAGGTTCCACCGCCATTCACGAATTTGGTCAACCGATCCCGCACCATCTTGCAATCTCGCCAGATTGAAGGGACTCTCGTAAATGAGTTCGATCCGTTCACCGATGTTGAAAGCATTACCTAAAGCTGAAGGATATTTACCGAATTTATCCTGACCCCAAAGCTGGGCTTGATTGTAGGTTCCGTATAGGTATTCCTGGTATTCAGGCGCAGTATTACTGCGCGTGACTTCTACCTGTACTGCATTCAAGGATACTGTCCAATTTCTGGCAAGATTACCCACCATTTCGAGTTCGAAACCCTTGGAAACGCCATCGCTGGTGGTTGCCAGATTGTCGGGAGCTGTCCAAACAAATGCGCCTGACCCAGTCCCATCATCCCGGATATTCCAAGCCTGCACGATCTCGGGTGGCTGAGCGGGATAATTTGCCAGGTTTTCAATGTCATCTTGCTCATAAAAATTTTCATCTATTACTGCACGTGCATTTTCCCCAACGCGATTGAGTATAAACGGAATCAGACCGTTGAGTGCGCTCAAATCGGTCTCCGTTCTTAAAGCCTGAACCGTTTCAAACCAATTGGCACGAATCGATAGATTATTTTCCAGGAATGAAACCGTAAAACCATACTCCTCCGTTTCACCTAAAGGAGAGGACAAGTCACGGCCAAATACGTCGTGGCGAACACGACCGCTGGCCACTCGATTTTCCGCACTCGCGTAATGGATGCTGAACGAGTCAACCGGCAAATTCTCAATCCAAGACTGAGGTGCGTGGCCGACAACGCCCCAAGAAAATGTCGTATCGCTGAATTCATCTCCACTCGATGTGTCCAGAACTTGAAAACTGGAATCGGCGAGTAAGCTGTACTGAGTATCGGATATCGGTGCCGTTTCCGCAAAGGAATTGATGGTGTCCTTGCGCCAACCATAAGTTGCGACAATATGGTCATCCAGAAAACGACTGCTGAATATGATCGCTTCAGATTCTCTCTCCAAGCGGTCCTTCCTTGCGTTAGTCGTAGCATTTTTCTCTGTTGAAAAACTTTTATTCTCCCAGCTATCCGTATTATAGTTGTGAACGGTAATCGTGTAGGAGTCTTCAATTTGTAGGTTGGGGATACTGCCCTGGAGGTTTGCTCCGGCTGGCGAGGATGCACCAAAGAGAGAATCACCCAGATAGACGATTCCACCGAAACTGCGCTGCCCTCCGGGCCGTGGAAGGGTGTTGTTCACAAATTGTCCATTATCGGCTCTCCTTCCGAATTCGGCATAGTCTTTTCCCCAAGTGACCTGTGGGCCGCCACGAACAAAATTGCTCGCTTCCCTGTCTTCATAAAGCGCAGTGATGGCATGATTGCCAACGATCTTGCTGAGCCATCCGTCGTTGTTCATCCAGTCTGAGATATTCAGATTTATGAACGCAGTGGTGCGGAAAACATCGCTCTCGGAATCCGTTTTACTCCAGTATCCGTTATTGAATCCCACCAAGGGGCGACCTAAGTTTGGATTGGTTGAGCCATCCGGTAACACAGAGGTTGGATCAATCTGAAGCGATTCTGAGCGACCACCACTGAGGAGTCGATGATTCTGCTCGTAACTGGATTGCTTATCATAGGCAACTTCGACCCCAATGTTGTCTTCCCAGAATAAATGTTCTGCAGATATATTGAACGAATCAAAATCCAAAGATTCACCCTTCGTATCTCCATCGATCAAATGATTCCTGAAATCGATTATTGAGGTGTCCGTTATTTGATGATTAGTGAATTGGCCTGAAATAGCGGAGTTCGCGCCGTTGTTCCAGACTTCCATATTGCGACCCGTTCCACGGACAGCCGCCCACCAATCAGCGTCCCTGTTAGGACTCCCAGCCGGATGCCAGAAAGGCTGTTTCAGATTCAACATACCAGCGGTTCCGTTTGCAACCCGGGAGGTGTCAACACGAGGCGAAGTAGGATCTGCCCAAACCGCCTGAGGCACAAAAATTGAAGACATCGGCCCAAAATAGGAACGTGAATAAGGGCCGTTTGAAGCCACGGCGGTCGCATCGTGAGTCGGTTGAATCAATCCCTTCGGATGGGCGAGCGGATCCCACCACATGCCAATCATGTCCACCAAGGGGAATTGCCGAGGCAGATTCGAATCTATATTCCCTCCCTCAATATTCGCACGTATGGTAAGATCCTCTGTTGGTTTCCAGGCTGCTGCCAGAAAGATTCTTTGATCCTCTTCAAATGCAGGGTCTTGCTGGAATTTAGTATCTTCATATAGACCGGTAACCCGAACGGATAACTTGTCCTCTACCAACACACGCTCGATATCAAAAGTGCCCCGGTAGGATCCATAAGATCCGACCCGCCCCGTGAGTTCTGTCCGATTTTCGAACACAGGTGCTACCAGTCCGTTATTGATAATACCCGCCGGACTCCCGACCCCAAACAGAATGGAATTCGCCCCACGGTTAATTGTGACTCGTTCCGTGTTGTACGAATCCATGGGAATAAGACTTTCGTAGTAATTTCTCGTAAGCGTCGCACTGGCGAGTCCTCGAACGCGCGTAGTCGCCGTGTTTGTGGAAAAGATTTCAGAAACCGTGTTTTCGCCGGTTCGTCCGGCTTCATTGGCAAGATTTCCAATAGGCCCGATAACCTCGGTGCCGGCTGTGTAGATCAACAGCTCCTTCAAGTCTGTCGAGGCCGTGTCCTCAAGAAAATCCTTGGTGACGACCGAAATGGACGAAGCGATGTCGCGCAGGTTCGTTTTTAAACGCGTTCCAGCCAACGTAGATGTGGCGGCATATCCCTCACTATCTGAGGACTCTACCGTGAACGGACTGAGGTCAAAAACCTCGTCATTTTCCTGGGCAGCAAGTTGTCCCTGCCAATTCGTAACGCTAAGCGCAAATATAGCGGCCATCGTTTTCGACCATTGGGTCTTTGCAACATACATTGGATTATGATTCATTGGAGTTTGTATTAATTAGTTGGTTGATGGTGATTTGATCAGCTATAGAACTTGATCCGTGAGATAATTGAGTTTGGCCGCATGTCAATTTATTTCTGGCCACGATGCGGGATTTTGGCTCAG
>JAQBYJ010000214.1 GCA_027622555.1 Verrucomicrobiota bacterium | reverse complement strand
TTCAACCTCAATTGCAGTCTCGCGGCCCTGCGCGTCTGCCTCATTTCGCTAAAGGCAAGATTCTATCCGGATGCTTCCTGGCCGTGCATGCAGGAAAAATCCCAGCATGATCTAGGTATCCCATTCCAAATGCTCGTCAATCACCGTGCCAAATAAAAATACCGTGAAAAAGGTGCCGGCCCTAGTAGTTAAGCGTATTGGAGTCGGAGTATTTGTTACAGAAAACGAATGCCGACCCTTTCATAATGTCTTTCCTACGAATAAACTCAAAACAACCAGGACCATGCTCTTTTTGATCCTTTAGAAATTTCCATCGGAAACATGCAATCTTTTGTAGCGGTTGAATAGATTTACCTTTATGCTCGGCTAGCCAGCCACGGTACCGCCAAAGTCAGCCCTTGCTAGCCTTATTCTTCGGGCGCCAGTTCAAGTTGTTTTTGTTTGAGCGCATTGGCCAGCTTCTCGAAATCTTCCAAACAATCCTCAATCTGCTTCAGGTGGTCTTTAACTTTTTCATGGCTGATATCCGGGAGTTGAGCGAGCTCACAATGTCCACGAACTAAAAATACCACCTGATTTAAATCGTGTATGATTTTGCGGAATGAATCCTGAGCAGGTTGTTGATTATCCATGCGTAAGGATTGATAGTTTGTGAGTGGTATGAGCGGAGACAATCGTATTTGCTTTGCGTAATTGGGCCATCTGGTTCACGCCTTTCGCCTGAAAAGAGATAGACTGACAAAAATGCAAAGTCGCAAAATCTCTGCGCCCGAATGGTCTTCCTTGGACAGGATGTGATTGTCATAGGCCAGACCAAATATTAAAAATAATTTTGAAGAAAAATGCTTTAACTACGAAAAGTGCAGAATTACGCAAAAAACTAAAGGCTGTTTCCCTTTAAACAGCATAAGCTAACCACCAATGGACACGGATAATTTGGTCGTTTCTCATCAGTGAAAATCTGTGCCATCAGCCGTGCCGTGGCGTAGCCTTGGCGGAGACTGGTGGTTAAGCCCTGTATCTTTTCTCCGTCGTTTTCAAAAATATTTCCGGTTATTCGTGTCAATTTGCGTCCATTCGTGGTTAAGAAACTATTACAACATCGCTGGCTATCTGAGCAATCCGTAGTCGAGCTGAACTTTGGTTACGGCTGTGCTCTAAGTTTTTGCGGTTTAAAAACTCACTTCATCAAGTCCTTCAACTCTTCCAGTGATAAGCTTCCACTGGTCGCTTCGCTTTCTTCAAACAAGCCTTTCAGCAAATCTGCTTTCGATCTTTGTAGCTCCAGAACTTTTTCTTCCACACTTCCGCTTATGATGAGCTTGATGCTCGTGACGACTTTCGTTTGACCAATCCGGTGAGCACGGTCTGTGGCCTGTGCTTCAACGGCGGGGTTCCACCAGGGATCGAAATGGACGACGGTGTCGGCTCCTGTCAGGTTTAGACCTGTGCCCCCCGCCTTCAGTGATATGAGAA
Source organism: Verrucomicrobiota bacterium (assembly GCA_027622555.1). Lineage (NCBI taxonomy): Bacteria > Pseudomonadati > Verrucomicrobiota > Verrucomicrobiota bacterium. The sequence continues at coordinate 3,017 of JAQBYJ010000214.1, read as the reverse complement.
AGACAGGGATGTCCTCGTTATTATTAAATCGATCGGCTTCGCCAAGTCTGTCCTTGGTCGAACCGTCGATGTAGCAGAAAGGGATTTCCTGTTGAGTGAGTTCGGTTTTGAGTAACGACAACACGGATACGAACTGGGAAAAGACGAGGATCCTGTGACCACCGTCCGTTGCTTCATCAAGTATTTCACGAAAGGCTATCCATTTGGCGGAATGTTCTGCCTCGAAGTTTTCTTTAAGAATTCTTGGATCGGCGCATACTTGCCGTAAACGAAGTAGCTGGGTAAAGGCTGCCATTTTGAGTCGTCCTTCCCTGGCTCCTGACATTTCCAAATCGAAGATCGCCTCCTCACTTTTTCTTCGAACAGAATCGTAAAGTGATCGTTGCTCCGGGGTGGGATCACAGTAGATCACTTGTTCAATTTTTTCGGGGAGCTCAGGCGCAACTTGTAGTTTGGTCCGGCGAAGGATGTAAGGGGCTGCTTTCTGACGGATTCGCTGGTGATACCAAGCTCGTTCATCCTGATTGATGCCGGTGGGTGTTTTTGCCAAATAGCCGGGCAATAGAAAATCAAACAGCGACTGCAGGTCTTGAATTGAATTTTCAATCGGTGTTCCGGTTAATAGAAATCGACCCTTTGCTTTTAGGGATCTCAGTGACCGTGCGTTTTTCGTCCTGCGGTTTTTGATATGCTGAGCCTCGTCTGCAATCACTGCCAGAAACTCAAGGGGTGCGATCCATTTAATGTCACGTGTCAGGGTCGTGTAAGACGTAAAGACGATATCGTAGCCTTGCCATTCCTCGACCGACTTGGCTCTTGAAGCTCCATGATGAATGAACGTTTTTAATCCTGGCGCGAATTTGAATGCTTCACGTTGCCAATTGGTCATGAGGCCGGCCGGGCAAACAACAAGGACGAGTCCTGGTGATTGGGTTAATAAGGCTTCAACCAGCCCAAGTGCCTGGAGCGTTTTACCCAAGCCCATTTCATCGGCCAGAATTCCTGCGAGCTTATTTTCGAATAAGTGGAAAAGCCATGCGGTTCCGATTTTCTGGTAGAGCCTTAGCGTTTCAGCCAGCGTTTTGCCGGTCGGAGCTTCTTTGAGAGCCGACAAGTTGTTTAATGCTTGGCTTCGATTTTTCCAGGTATCGGGTGTTTCAAAATTGTGGACGACTTCCTCGATAAGCCCCTCCGCATCGGCTAGTTCCCAAGATCGCAAACGAAGGTGGGAATTTGCGGTGAGGTGCCGCGTCGGATTGTTATCCAGTTTTTGTTGTAGCTGAGTGAACGCGGCAACGGTCTTTTGAGGAACTATAAAGAGTTTGTCGCCAGACTCCCAATACATCTTCCCCCGGGTCAGTTCAGATTGTATAATCGGGGTATCTTCCTTTGAGCCCAGGGTGAGAGACACTTCAAATTCATCACCCACTTGCCGGATGTCAGTTTTTACTTCTGCCAGTGCGAGGTGCTTAAACTGTTTTTCAAAGTTTGGAGTAAATGTTGCCCGATGATTTTTCTGAAGTGTTTCGTAATGTTCAGCTAGAAAATTGAGTGCCCTGTGCCGATCACGTAACCACCACTTGCGATTTGAGGTCTCCAGCTTGAATGCATTGTCTTTTAGCAAGCCGAGTAGGGACTCATAATCAATGGCGCTTCGTGAAGGGAGTTGAATGGCCAGGAAATTCGGAGAGCCATCCACGATGGTTGGAGATGTGCCGGTATGATCCGATCGATTTGATAATTCTGTTTGCCGACTCTCCCTCGCCTTCGGTTGAGGTTTGGGTGTCGAATCCGCCATCGGGCTTTCTTCCTGCTCAATCAAGCCGTGTACGCCAAGGAGGATATCGCTCGACCAGGCTATCGGGTCATCTGGTTTATTAATCCAAAACACGACCGGTTCGCCTTTCAGTGCATTCAGCAATTTCCTTAGCTTGGCCCGGTTAAGTTGAAGAAGTCCAAACAGTTTACCTTCGCACCAGGATTCTATAAGAGATGCGGCGCCGAGGTGGGGCAGGGTGAGCTTATAGGCTCTTCCTCGGTCAATTTTTTCGGGTGGATAGTTGGTCCCGTTGACCTCCTCAACCATGACTTTTACCATGATCCGGTCGTTCACAGCTGTGCGTTCCAAATTTGGAGGAAGGAACACCTTAAACCGTAGAGGTACTCCTTTCTCATCCGAAAGCACCAGAGACCTGAGCAACGGTTCGGGCTCGGATTCTTCTTCCACTACTTCTGGTTCCGGCTCTGGTTTAGGCACCATCTCCTCCAGGCAAAGTGCAATTGCGTGAGCACACATTTGACCGGACTTGCCATGAAAACAGTTACATTTATTTTCTGCAAAGATAGTGGATCTAAGATTGAGCCGTGGGTGATAGATCTTATCACCGACCTTCACTTCTCCACTTAACAGTTTTTCATCCCATTCCGTCATTTTAACACAACCGCCTTCTTGCAATCCCTTGGCTTCCTTCAGGATGGCCCATCCTCCAAGATCGACTAACAGGTCTTTATTCAATTCCACGTTCATTGTATTTCAATTACTCAATGTCAGCGGATTAATTCTCCATCACCATTGGAATGTTCTGACGAAGCAAGGTGAAGCATTTGGCTCCCGCAACAAAATTGTGTTCTTTGTTATATCGCCGAACGCTTTGGAACCACCGATGTCTTTTATGGCAACGCCTATAAAACCAAACCGAACTGGTTGGGGAAAAGAATTTTAACCACTGATCAACTTAGAGCAGCAAAGCCGTAACCAAAGTTTAACCTAACCACAGATTGCACAGATTGCACAGATTTTGTAATGATTCCTTAACCACGAATGGACCAATTGACACGAATCAGATGGTAGGGACCGATGGGCGGAGTGGTCCGATATCCTGAAAGGTTGGTTCGTGCATTTTTAAAATATTTGAACAGAAGGCAACGGAGAGAACGGAGGAAAAAGATCAATACAACTCTGTTTCCTCCGTTGCCTTGTAGGTCTCCTCATTATGAATTTACCGGATTTTGAGCAC
>JAQBYJ010000213.1 GCA_027622555.1 Verrucomicrobiota bacterium | reverse complement strand
AAAACGCGGTATCCCCATCACCGGTACGGAAAATTACGGCGGACCCTTAGTGACAGCCGGAGGTCTGATTTTTATCGGCGCAACAGCGGACGGAAAATTCCGGGTGTTCGACAAGGAAACCGGAGAGATGCTCAAGGAACTCGACCTGCCCTTCGACGGTAATGCCACACCCAGCACCTACCTTGCCAACGGAAAGCAATACGTGGTCATCTCTTGTGGAGGGGCCAAAAAGAAACCGGTCTATGGTGGAACTCTGGTTGCTTTCAGTTTGCCGGATTGAACTGCTTTGGCTGTTTGCCTGTAAATCAAAGCATGTTAATTTGCCAATTGTAGGACGGGCTTTTCGCCGCGATTTTTTTTTGCCAAGCTGGGGCTTGGCGTTCCCGGACAATAAAACCAATGGTGTCATCCGCCTCCGGGACTACGGCGAGACAGGCTCACCCTGGCTACATTTCTAAAAGCCTTCTCATTCCGGTTTCTCGTCCACTGACCAATTCTTGTTAGCGCGATTTCCGTAGTGTGGATAATAATCCCAATCAACCGTGCCACCAACCACACGCGGATCTTTGGTCTCTTTCAAATGATCGAACAACTGTCGTCGTAACGAGTTTTTCATCGCCTGATATTTACCGGAGCCTGCTACATTCTTCATTTGATGTGGATCATCCTTAAGCACGTATAGCTCCTCGGCTGGATGCTTTCCAAAGGACAGTTCGGCTAACTCCGCCACACCGTGTTCATAACGATGTTCTATCATGAACGTCTTGGTCGGTGATGAATCATATTCTCCAAACGGTATCAGTCGGTTGCATGCCTCAGGATCTGGAGAACCTGCAGGCCAGCGATCTGGCTCGAAGTTGTAGATGTACAAGAAGTCTTTCGTTCTTATTGCTCGAGTGGGATATCCCTTACCTCCTGCACGGGCTCCGCTGTGCCGCTCGAAAGCGATGTAAGCTGCGTTGCGAATAATCGTTTCGTCATCCTTGAAAACATCCATTAGACTGCGACCCGTCATCATTTCTGGCACATCTACTCCAGCTGCTTCCAAAAACGTCGGAGCGAGATCACTCAGATTCACCAGTGCGTTGATTTCGCGACCCGGATTCTCAATTCCACTCGCCCAACGAATCGCCAATGGCACACGCGAACCATCATCATAAACCGTGGCCTTTCCTCGAGGAAATGGCATGCCATGATCACTGGTTACCACCACAATGGTATTTTCCAAAAGCCCTTGGCTTTCCAAGCTCGCGATGGCCCGCTCAACCATGGAATCAAAGTGCTCAATTTCCACGAGGTAATCGAGGATGTCGTTTCGGACTATGTCATTATCCGGAAAAATGAGTGGCACACGAACTTTGGCAGGGTCCTTACCACTTAACTTCCCTGAACCCTCCTGATAAGCTCGATGCGGTTCATGCGTGCCCAACCAGAAACAAAAGGGCTGGTCCTCTGAAACTTCAGTAATGAAGTCTTCGAAGTTGGCCGCATAGTCTTTATCGCTAATTCCACTAAATGGCTTCTTCAACTTCTTACCTTCAAATATGGATCCGGCAGGATTATCCGTACGACCTCCGGGCTCCAACAATCCGGGTCCCCACCCTTTTCCAGTGTAGCCTATTTTATAGCCGGCCTTTTTTAATTCTTCGGTATAAGTAGCAAACTTGGCGGGTAAGGTACTCCAGATATTGGCCGCCTCCTCGAGACGCCAAATGTGCTGACCAGTGAGTATGGCACTGCGGGAAGGACCACAGGTAGGCGCGTCGCAAAAGGAATTGATAAAACGCAAACCCTCCGAGGCCACACGATCAAACGCCGGTGTCTGTACCACCGGATCCCCATTGGCACCCGCGTGCGCCCAGGACTGATCGTCGGAAATGCAGAAGAGGATGTTGGGGGGAGGCGCAGCCTCCAAAGGGTGAAGGATGAAGGATGAAAGCAGAATTAGTATTCCAAATGTAGCTGCTTTAGCTGCGACCTTTTCCTTAAGATGCCAAGCTGGGGCTTGGCGTTCCCAGGGAATCGCAGCTCCTATTCGGTAGCCCAAACCGCCGTTTCCAAATCGGCTCCCTCGGCGAGGAAGCCCTACCCCATTCAGCAATTTCATTCCGGTTTCTCCGCTACTTTCCAGTTCAGGTTCCTCATCGCTCCGTAATAGGGATAGTAATCCCAATCCGCTTTTCCACCGACCACGCGAGGATCTTGAGTAATTGAAAGGTGATTGAACAACTTCTTGCGGAGCGCATTCTGAACGGCGTTGTATTTTTGATTGCCCGCCAAGTTCACCAACTGCTCGGGATCGTTTTTCAAATCATAGAGTTCTTCGGCGGGACGCATACCAAAACTTAATTCCCCCAAGTGAGCGACCCCGTGTGTACTGCGATGCTCCATCATGAAAGTCTTGGTAGGCGAATCATCAATCTCGCCATAAGGAATAGCCCGCGCACATACTGAAGCATCCGGTGAGCCCGCAGGCCAGCGAGTCGGCTCGAAGTTATGAATATACATGTAGTCCTCGGTGCGAACCGCCCGACAAGGATAGCCCTTGCCACCTTCACGACAGCCATCGTGTCGTTCCATTGCGATATAGGCCGCGTCACGCGTTCTGACTTCATTGCTTTCAAAAATATCGAGCAGACTATGAGCCGACATCATGCTGTGAGGTTCCAATCCAGCAGCCTGCAAAAAAGTCGGAGCCAGATCACTGAGATTCACGAAAGCCTCTACAGCACGGCCTGGATTTTTGATTCCTTTGGGCCAGCGAATGGCTAGCGGTACCCGCGAACCCCAATCATACAAACTGGCTTTGGCACGCGGAAATGGCATGCCGTGATCGCTGGTAACCACCACAATGGTATTTTCCAGAAGCCCTCGAAATTCCAACGAAGCAATCGCACGCCCTACCATGAAATCGAAGTGTTCGATCTCCACGAGGTAATCGAGGATGTCACTACGTACGATGTCGTTGTCTGGAAAGATTTTTGGAACAATAACCTTGGCTGGGTCTTTTCCCGTTTTTATCCCAGCACCGTCATCAAAGAAACGATGAGGCTCGCTGGTACCCAACCAGAAACAAAAGGATTCGCCGTCAGTGATTTCCCCTAAAAAGTCATCAAAGTTGGCTGCATAATCATTGTTTCGTATCCCTCGAAATGGAGGATCCAGCGTCCGTGCTGAATATTCCTTACCAGCCGGATTTTCTGTGCGGCCACCCGGTTCCAATCGTCCGGGGCTCCAACCTTTTCCGGTAAACCCGATTTTATAACCAGCGGTCTGAAGTTCTTCCGTGTAGGTGGCGAACTTAGCGGGTAAAGTGCTGTGAATGTTCCCCGCCTCCTCCAATCGCCAAATCGCTTGACCGGTCAAAATGGCGCTGCGTGACGGCCCACAGGTAGGAGCATCGCAAAAGGAATTGATAAAACGCAGGCCTTCACGGGCAACCCTGTCGAAGGCAGGAGTCTTAATCACCGGATCCCCATTGGCACCGGTATGCGCCCAGGATTGATCGTCGGAGATACAAAACAAAATGTTTGGGCGGGCCGCAGCACCTAAGGACAAATGACTGAAAGAAGAGGTAGAAAAATAAAACAGGAGAATTACAAAGGGTAAGCGGAAGAATTCCATGAACAAGAAATCTTGTGCAAGAATGTTAAGAGGTCTAATCAAAAGTTTCCGAAACTAAAACCAACAACTCCCCTGAGAAATAAAGCCAAAGTACTCACTCCATGAAAATTCTAATACTCGGAAGCGCCCTTCTGTCCGTGCTCACGCTATTCATGCCCGCCGAAGCACTAACGGCACCCAAGGCCCCACTACACAGGATTCATGCCGACAACCCCAAAGAGCTACGCGAACTTTTTGCATACTCAGATGAGCGAATGCCACTGGTCAGCGCACACCGTGGCGGAGCAGTACCCGGTTATCCGGAAAACTGTATAGCAACTTTTGAACATACGCTGGAATCCGCTTATTCCATGCTGGAGATCGATCTAAGGTACACCAAGGATGGTCACCTGGTTTTGCATCACGATCCCACTCTGAACAGAACCACCAGCGGCTCCGGACCGGTTGAAAACCTTACCCTGGTTGAATTGAAGAAACTCAAACTCATTGACCGGGAAGGCACAGTGACGGACTACAGGATTCCTACGCTGGACGAAACCATTGAATGGGCACGAGGTAAAACCATCCTCATTCTGGATAAGAAAGAGGTGCTTGTGGAGACTTGCGTCCGGAAGATCCGCGAACACAAGGCACAAGCCCATGTGATGATCATGGTCGGCAATATGGAGGACATTAAGGCAATTTACGATCTGGATCCGGATATCATGATGGAAGTTTTTGTCGGAACGCGTGAGCGCTACGAGGAGTTTAACAAAACCGGCGTACCCTGGAACCGTATCATCCCCTTCATTTCCCACCAGCCGCCCGAAGATCAGGGCCTGATCGACTTAATCCACGCCAAAGGATCCAGCTGCATGGTCGGCTCCTCGCGCTACCTGGACCGTGAAT
>JAQBYJ010000212.1 GCA_027622555.1 Verrucomicrobiota bacterium | reverse complement strand
TGAAAAGAACCGCGATCGCATAGTAGGCCGACTTCCCATACGCATCGTCATCGGCACGGAGGACTTTTCACTCGATGGCACCCAGGTCGTTCAAGCCCGCCTGGCGCAACTGAAGATTGCCTACGAGTTCGAACTCATCCAGGGCCCGGATCACAATATCAACAAACTCTACGATCATTCCGGTGTGGAAGGGTTGCGGTTTCACGCCAGGAGTTTTGGCCACTAGAGCGATTAAATGTAGGAGCCATTTCAACCACGAATAATATTGCAAAATATATAGCGGGTGAAACCACCTCTACACGTTTAAGCTACAACTGTTAGCTAAAAGAAATCTTGTGGAACTGAATCACCGAACTATTGTTTAGCCTATGAGCATATCGGATATAAAAGCCATGCCAGTCGAAGAACGACTTCAAATAATGGAACAGATCTGGGAATCTCTTTTCCAAGAAGTCCAGACGATTGAATCTCCGTCCTGGCACGAAGGCATATTGAATGAACGGAAAAAGAAAATCGACTCAGGCGAAGCTCTGTTTTTGACACTTGATGAGCTCAAAGAACGATTTCGAGGGTGAAGGTAAAAGAAGTCATTGTACTCTATGAAGCTGCCGAAGACCTGGAAGCTGGACGGAAATTTTATGACGAAAGAGAATACGGAGTCGGCGATTATTTCATCGATTGCGTTCTTTCAGACTTAGCTTCACTAAAAATTTACGCCGGCATTCACTCTGTTCGATTCGGTTTTCAGAGGATGCTAGCCAAAAGGTTCCCTTTGCCATTTATTATGATATTGAAGATCAGATTGCTCGAGTAGTTGAGATATTGGATATGCGAATGAACCCCGACACGATACGCAGGACGCTGAATGAACGTGGAATTTAACCAGTCAGCTCAAAAAACCGCGGGATGCTCTGCTCACCTTGCTTCATGGCTTTGGTGTTATTAATAACGGAACTCACTAGACCGCATGCTCGAATAACAATATTCAGAAAGATGGTGTAGATTACGCCAACAACGGCTTCAATTCGCCCGTGCTCTCGGCGAACTTACTAATGTCCAACCCCATCGCGCGTGCTTGTGTGAGCCACAGATTGGCCAGAGGCGTCCCATCGGGACAGTGCAGGTGTTGGCCGGTCTTGAATTTACCTTGGGCTTTGCCGGCGACGATTATGGGCAGGTCGTTGTATTGATGAGTCGAGCCATCGCCTAATCCTGAGCCGTAGGTAAATATGGTGTTGTCGAGCAGGGTGGTGCCATCGGATTCTTTAATGCCGTCCATTTTCTCTACGAGGTAGGCAAACTGTTCCATGTGGAAGCGGTCGATTTGTATCAGTTGATCCACGTAGACCTTTTGGTTGTGCGACATCAGGTGATAACTCATCGGTTTGTCGAAGAGACCTTCGAACATGAAAGGTGTATTCCATCGCTCGGGTCCGATCATCAAAGTGGCTACACGAGTCAATCCGGTTTGCAGCGCCACGACCATGAGGTCTCCCATCAGGCGGATGTATTCGCCCCGCGGCAAATAGGCTGCTGCGGGTTCTTCCATCGTAACTTTGCTTAACTCGCCTTTCATTTTCTCGAGGCGATCCATTTGATTCTCAATCGTCCGGATGGAGTCAAGGTACTCGGTAAACTTCTGCCGGTCATGATAACCGAGCTCCAATTTCAGGGTACGGGCGTCTTCGAGTACGAGATCAGTTACATTGCGAAACCGTTGGATTTCCTGGGTGGCAAACAAGCGATGATACACTTTCCGTGGATCCCGGATTGAAGGTGCCAAGTGTCCGGTACCGTACCAGGAAATGTTGTCGAAGTATATCGACTCGAGATTGTCCTTATGGCTGTTGCAGCTCAGCTCCAGTGTGCGGAAGGGAGTAGTTTGACCCACGTGATCTCCCACCATCTGATCGAGGGTTCGATCAAGCGGCCAGGCGGATTCGGTGATGGAAAACGGCTCCGCGCTACTGAGGAAACAGGAAGCGCACTGTGCGTGCACATCCGTACCGATCTGGAAGGTACGGTCCATCCCGGTGATCAAAGTCACTTTGTCTTTCAGCTTTTCCAATGGCTTTAAGGTCGAGGTCCATTGTATCGGCTGGAAGCCAACTTTGGTTCCTACCCAGGATATATCGATGACGGGAGGACTGTTTCCTAAAGGAATAGGTGCTGTGTGTTCGCCTGGGAAAAATGCGCGCCGAACCACACCTATGGGCACATAGAGAAATGCCATGCGCTGTGCAGGCATTGGGCGGCTGGCCGCCAACGAGATACTTTCCATCCAAGGCAGGGCAAGGATTGCTCCGCCGGCACCTCTTATAAACGAGCGTCTGGAAATGGATCTCATAGAGTGGGTAATTGATTTAGTTCAAAGATTTAGAGGACTATCTGGAGGTGCTCAACTGAAATCTATGAGGGAAAGGCTCTAGAGTTGCTTTCCAGCTTTCGTAAGTGCGCCTTGAATTTAGGCGGAATAAAATGGACGGGAAATTGAGGTTGGCGATCACTGTTGCAGAGACGTGCTTCGGTTCTATTGCGCGGCTGACTGTTTTAAAACAAAAGCTGTTTCGGCCCCCTCTGGCATCGGATCACTTGCATGATAAAAAGTGCATTCGACCCCTATGGAATCACAGGCCTGTTTCAGTAGCTCGCCGAACTTCGGATGATGAATCCACTGGCCGAACTTTGTGTCTGCCGGGAGTGGCATCGGCGACAATGGACTGCGAAAGATGGATAGGATGGGAGGATCGTCCGGTGAAAGGTGTGTAAGGGGTGAGGCATCGTGGATGAGTGCCGCTTTTTCGGGGCGTGAAAGTTCCTCGGGCGTTCGCACACCAAACAAAGGCAGGATTGCTCCGAAGTCGGTCACCCCGAAATGCTGCCGAACATAATCCGGTTCAATCGAGCACGCGGTGATGTAGGGCACCACGCACATCACCCGCGTTGACTGTCGTGCAACAGGATCTTCTGATTCAAGCTCGGCCAGATCGTCGTGGAGTGCGATCCACAAGGCCATGAGACCGCCGGCCGAACTGCCCGAGAGGGCGAGCTGCGTTGGATCGATGTTCCACTCCTGTGCTTGCGCGCGCACAAACTGGACGGCTCGTGAGCCATCAAGCACCGGACCCGGATAAATTGCCTGGCTGCTGTAGCGGTAATTGGATGAAACGACCGAGATGCCGGCTTCGAGGTAAGGACGAACATCTTTGGTAAAGGACCGCTTGTCACCTCCGCGGAATCCACCGCCGTGAAAGAAAATGACGACGGGCGTCGGGTGATCCGAATCAGCGCGGTAGAAGTCGAGAACCTGTCTTTCGTGTGCCCCATAAGATAGGTTGGGTAGTGTCGGTTCAGGTAACCTGTCTTTAGTCGCATCCGCAAGTGTGGTGGTCGGTGCGGGCTGTTCGCGTGCCTGTTGTTTCTTAGATTTGCGTGCCGCGCGAAACTGCTCGATTTCTTCAAGGTTCAATGTCCCGTCTCCATTGGCATCCGCCTCCGGAAAGCGGGCAAACAATTGTTCAAGCTCGGCCTGCGACAGCTCCTTTGCCTCTGTGGTCAATTGCTGGACCTGGCAGAAAACCATAATCAGCAAAACGGATACCTTTGAGCGAATCAGGAAATTCAACAAAGACCTCCTTTGAGGGAAGTTCGGCGGGGGACAACCCCTTAATTCAGGAAGTGAGGTCACTTTTTTTTCTTTCCCTTTTTCTCCTCGCCGCCGGTGTAAGGTGTCGGCATGGGAGCTTTGATGGTGGTGCGCCAGGCGAGCATCTTGTCATACAATTCCTTCGTTTTTTCGGGCCTGGATTGAGCCAGGTTGTGGCGCTCGCCGATGTCGTCACGAAGGTTGTAGAGTTCCAAATGCATGTCCTCGAAGAATTGCATCAACTTCCAATCGCCAACCTCGATCAGACCGACCGGCGTAGTGCGCCAGGTGTCGCCGCCGGAACCGAGGTAACCGGGAAAGTGCTGGTAAATGGCCTCGCGTTTCAAGGTGGACTTGGGATTCAGGAAAACGGGTGCCAGGCTTTCGCCATCGAGGATGTAGTTGGCAGGCGGAGTTGCGCCGGCCAGATCCAGCAGGGTCGGGTAAACATCGACGTGTATCGATGCCACATCGGAGGTTGAATTGATAGGAATTTGCTTTTTAGCGGCGAAGCCGCAGAGGTGGGGGTTTTTCTGTCCACGTCCGTGGTTTCCCCTTTGGCTTCTCCCAGACCGAGCGGCGCGGCACCATCGATGAGACTCTCCAGGTCTCGCAGATTTTGAGCGACAAGAGGATCGCTGGAATAGCCTTCAATTTTAGCGATCTTCTCCTTCACCTCTTATATCAATTCCTTCGCAACGGACTTGTCTGGGACACGCGTCGCAAGGCGAGCAATTGCGATCAGCGAGTCTCCATCTTCTCTCTGCTCCAACTCCGTTTGAAGCACCGGGGCTATCACATCAGCAACTTGGTCGATCTTTCTCGAAATCTCACGATTTCTTGGCAGATGTCCCTGCCCTTCGATGTAGACCCTGACTAAATCAGTGAGATCCAATTCGGCTTCTTGCGCTGCTGCTGATGTCAACGCCAAGGACGCAGCGATCA
>JAQBYJ010000211.1 GCA_027622555.1 Verrucomicrobiota bacterium | reverse complement strand
CCCAGCATGATCTAGGTATCCCATTCCAAATGCTCGTCAATCACCGTGCCAAATAAAAATACCGTGCCGCGAATTTGGGGTGGCAATGACCGGACAATATCCACCCGGGAGGGGGAGTCCTGGTCGACATAAACCACGAGCGATGTAGTGTTGTTATCATTCAATCCGACTGCAGTGCCGAGGATACCTGATGTATTCATCAGATCCGACGTCACCTCGTTTTGGACGGCAATAACCGCTCGTACATTGGGATGACCCATGTCCAGGCCCAAGCCTTGGCCGTAGGATTTAAAATTGATTGCCAGCAAAATGGCTAAGATGATCGCTGCTCGAGCCATCGTATTTAACGGAGTGGTGGTTTTTCTCATGATTTTTCCTCTACTTTCAATGGATTGATTATATCTCTAGCGGCTGCGATTAGCAATCAGCCTCTTATACTGCCTGTCTTTTGACGATTTCCAGAATCGACGGATGAGGAAGAATTTTCCTGGTATTAACGTGGTTTTAACGTGGTTTTAACGTGGTTTTAACGAGTATGACGAATACTTGTATATAGGAGAATGTCAACGATCAAGTCGGTCCGCATCGACTGGATTACTAACTCAGTTCCAGGACTCAGCGATCACTTTTTTCAACTCCGGAAACGGTTCGTCGCTGTCACCGAATTCATCCTTCAAGCGCAGAAGCTCAAGCTTCAGAGTTTTGCTGACGGCCTGGTAATCCAGGTTGCCATAAACATTATGAACTTCTAGCGGGTCTTTCTGCAAATCGTAGAGCTCCCAGCCAGCCGGAGTTTGTTTATCAACGGCACCGCTGGCACCAAGAGGAAGTCCATAAAAGAAGATCAGTTTGTAGCGGTCGGTTCGCACGCCAAAGTGACCGGGGATGTGGTGACCATTGAGGTGCATCCAGTAACGGTAATAGACCGACTTGCGCCAGTCATCGGGTTCTTTTCCTGTCTCCAGGATTTTCAGAAAACTTTTTCCCTGCATAGAACTGGGAACCGGGAGTTCTGCCAGGTAGAGTAGGGTGGGTGCAAAATCAATATTGGCGCACAGGGCGTCGGTGGTGCTTCCCGCAGGAATCCTGCCGGGTAGACGCGCGAGGAAAGGCATGCGAAAAGCCTCCTCAAAGATCCACCGTTTGTCGAAATAGTCATGTTCGCCGAGAAACATGCCCTGGTCGGAAGTGTAGACGACAAGCGTATTTTCAGTGAGCCCGGCTTGATCCAAATAGTCGAGTACCCGTCCGACGTTTTCGTCGACGGCTTTGACGCAACGCAGGTAGTCCTTGAGGTATTTCTGATACGCCGCCTTGGTTTTTTGTTTTTCGGTCATACCGGTCATATCCACTTGTTCGGTTGGCCAATTATCACTGGTTACATCGTCAATCATGTTGCGACGATCAGCCAGTCGATGGGAAATGGATGTGCCGTAATCGCGGCTGGCCTCGGAACGATGGCTGAAGTCTTCCCAGAGTGTTTCGGGTTCCGGAATTTCAACGTCCTCCAAAAAATCGAGGTGGCGATCCGCCGGCTCCCATTTACCATGCGGGGCCTTGTGATGCAGAAAGAGGGCAAACGGTTTATCAGTCTGGCGATGCTTCAACCAGTCCAGTGCATAGTCAGTCACCAGATCGGTGTAATAACCCTGGACAACCTCACCAGCTTTTCTGGGGCCATAAGGAGAGCCCTTTTCAATAAACGTGGGATTGTGATATCGTCCTTGTCCTGGCCCGACTTTCCAATAATCGAAACCAAAAGGTTCGGTTTGCAAATGCCACTTGCCGAAGAGTGCTGTCTGATAACCACCTTCACCCAACAGCGCGGCCACATTGACAGCATCGGGAGGAATGGCATCTGCCAGCGTCTTGACCCCGTTGATATGACCGTATTGTCCGGTCAAAATACTAGCCCGACTCGGCGTGCATATGGCATTGACGCAGTAAGTCCGGTCCATCCGCATACCCTCTTTTGCGAGGCGATCAATATTAGGCGTTTTGAAAACCGAAGTCAGGTGGCTGCCATACGCGCTGATCGCGTTGGTGGCATGGTCATCCGACATAATGTAAACAATATTCAACGGCTGCGATTGTGCCGAAACGACAAGGCTCATCAGGCCCAAAATGGAAAGTAACAATTGTTTATGTGTCATAGCTAATCTCTAAATAAGCCCTCGATTGATACCTTTACGCAATATCAAAGCATCTTGGATCGAAGCGAACCTGACCACTCATTCAAATATTGGCATGAAAAAAGGGCGATTCCGTTCAGAAAGAATCGCCCTTTGAAATTTAATAATACCGGCCCTATCAGACCTTGAACTTCCAACCCTTGCTGTATTCGCGTTGGACGTATTTCTTAAGCTCTGGCTTGCCTTTGATTTCCATCGCTTCGGCATCCCACTCGAGTTTTTCGTTCGGCGAACGCTGAGCGATAACACCTAGGAGAATCGTTTCGGTGAACGGTCCGGCGTGGGCGAAATTGGATTGGCATTTGACTATATTTCCAACAACGGCGTCATAAAACTCGTCGTAGTTCTCCTCGTTGGTTGCACGAGGTATTGATTGAGCCGGCCAGGTGAATCCATCCACAACTGCCGTTGGATTCACTACCCAGTTTTCATTGTGACGATGGAAAAACATCTTTCCTTCTTCACCTATGATTACGCAACCATAGTCGTCAAAAGGACGTCCATCCAAGACCTCAGCTGAGGGATGGTTGTACTCTTCGCTTCCCTTGACCAGTTTCCAGGTTTTGGGATCAAACTTCGCGTCCAAGTAGCCGTCGTACCAATTGAAACGAACCCCACGACTATGGGTATATTGGTTAGGCTCAAACTCCCAGGTAATCTTTGAGTTTATCGGAGGAGAAATATCGGTAGCACCCGATTGCTCGGCATGAACGTTCTTGGGAGCACCTGGCATTAAAGCCCAGTGTGGCATGTCCATAATGTGGCAGGCCATATCGCCCAAAGCACCCGTTCCATATTCCCACCATCCGCGCCAGGAGAACGGTGCGATATTTTCATTATAATCCACGTGCCCTGCGGGCCCCACCCACTGCTTCCAATCGATCCAATCTGGAACGGGCTGTTTGGCTGGTGGTTTTGCGAATCCTTGGGACCAAATGGGGCGGTTCGTCCAGATATGGACATCTCTCACTTTACCAATAATTCCAGCCCGAATGAGTTCCACGCAACGGCGCATATGGTCCTCAGCATGAGCCTGATTGCCCATCTGGGTCTTTACGCCGGTTTCAGCAGCGATCTTAGCAAGCATACGTGCTTCCCAGATGCCATGAGTGAGGGGTTTTTGACAATAGACGTGCATTCCAGCCTGCATCGCCATAGCTGAGGCGTGAAAGTGATGGTGATCAGGGGGTGTAACAGTGACTGCATCCACCTTGCCCTCCATTTCGGAAATCATTTCGCGGTAGTCCGTCCAAAACCTGGCATTCGGGTAGCGTTCGCGGACTTTCACGACAGAGCCAAGCCGCTTGTTCTTTTCAGCTACTGCTGCAGGAATTTTCTTGGCATCCACCACATCGACCAGACCGATAAGGTCAAATCCGGCATCAACGCAGCCACGAGTATCAGCATCACCTTTTCCTCCAGCGCCAATGGCAACCAGAGTTGGTTTGGTTAAATTTCCCCAGGCGGCACTGGGAATGAATTGAAAGCCGAAGGCAGCCGAAGCAGCCGTGGCGGATAGTTTCCCAAATTTTCGCCGGGAAATGGTAGGAGAAGAATCGTTAGGTATATTAGTGGGTAGTTCTGACATAATGAAGCAGTGTGCGAAAGTGAGCGACTTTGTCCAGCTATAGATTTTTCTTCCTTTTGAAACTGTTTCAAAACGGCCGCATCTGGCTGAAAACCCGGGAGTGGGCTCTTGTAAGCCGTGGTTAACTCTCTCAAATTACAAGTCCCGGGAGCGTGTTTAGGTACTTGCAGAAGCAGATTACAAAACTCTAGTTTACCCTTTTTACTTTCCCTAAGTAATTATGAAAACAGGCATTCCCCTAATTACCATACTTCTTGGTTTATCTTTCATCCAGCTTGTCGCGACCGATCTGAAACCTCAAATGGTTCAATTGGATAAGCTAATCCTGGAAGAAGACTTCAGCCATCCACGTACACTGGAAAAAGAAAACTGGTCACAACGCCAACACACCCGGTGGGCCATTAAAGAGGGCGTGCTAAAAGGCCTTCCATCCTCTGCTGAGTTTCAGGCCTCTGCAAAAGACCACCAAGGCTTTGAGCCCAGACTTTCCATTCCTTCCTGTCCGGATGAATTCGCCATACAGTTCTCTGTAAAATTTACGGGAGGGAAAGAAACAGCCATATGCCCTTTCATTGAATTCGGTCACCACAAAGCCCGTCTTCGCTGGAGCAATGAAGGCGCCCAATTGATGGCCAATGGCGAATCTGTTCAGCTCGATCAGGATGCGTCTTTCAAGCTGAAATCCGGAACCTGGTATCACGCTCTCGCTGAAGTAAAGGGTGACGAGTTTTTCATCCAATTTTCTCATGGTCCACAGCTCTATGGGAAGCATTCAAGCATCGATGCGGAAAAGGACGGATTCGGAGTTGCCGGTTTTAAAGGCGGCCAGGTTGAGCTCGACAATATCAAGGTTTGGTCCGTGAAAGCAGCACAGGGGAATAACTGGGCAAAACACCTGAGTACTCTAAAACCCGGGCCGCATAAAATCCTCAAAACTGCAAAAA
>JAQBYJ010000210.1 GCA_027622555.1 Verrucomicrobiota bacterium | reverse complement strand
CCAAAATCCCGCATCGTGGCCAGAAATAAATTGACATGCGGCCAAACTCAATTATCTCACGGATTTAGGGTAGAGACTAATCTTTGCCAACTTTCGACTTTTTTTGGCGATCAGTATTAAATTGAATTCCTGGTTTTTTTAATCTTAATCTAATTGCTTTTCAAGAGGCATCCCGTAATCACAGGATAGCGGAAACGTCTACATTGATTACACTATTCGAACGGGTGGATCTCCACCATCCATCTTTCTTCAAACTCAACCAGAAATTCTCATTCAAACCACTTAAACCCGGGCGTTTGGATTCAAACATTCAATCTGCTCGAAAACCCTATATAAGCTATGACTCAAATTACGTTCTCAAAACTCAATGCTTTAAAATATCTGCAACGCTTTGTGCTGGTATTCAGCTTGATGGGTGCACCGGCCCTGTTCAGCCAGGAAGACGCAGACGAAGAGAAAGTCTTCGAATTAAGTCCATTCACAGTAGAGTCCGACGAGACTGTTGGTTATATGGCCACGACCACTCTTGCTGGGACTCGGATTAAGTCGGATCTAAAGGACATCGCTAGCTCCATTAGTATTTACACCAAGGAATTCATGCAAGACACCGGAGCCACCAGCATTCAAGAACTGCTGGTTTACACAACAGGAACGGAAGTGGCCGGTCTGGGTGGGAATTTCTCGAATGAAAGGGACAATGGCGGCTTCGTTTTGGACTTTTCCGGGGAAAGATTTACCGCTAATTCGACCACCCGCGTTCGCGGTCTGGCGGCCGCCGACAACACCCGCAACTATTTTTCATCCGTCATTCCCCTGGATTCTTACAACATTAGCCGGGTGACCATCAATCGGGGCGCTAACAATATTCTGTTTGGTCTGGGTAGTCCAGCTGGCATTATTGACCGCTCTCTGTCCCGTCCCATCAACAGCAACGCCAATGAGGTGAGTTTTCGTGTAGATAAATATGGATCGCTTCGTGGCACATTCGATGTCAACCGTGTCCTGGTCGAGGACAAGGTGAATGTCCGCGTGATAGGACTGCATGACTGGCGGCAGTTTCAGCAGATCCCCTCCTTTGATAAAAGCAGGCGTCTTTACGGTGCGCTGGATTACCTGCCATTCGAAAATACGACCATTCGTTTTAATGTCGAAGTGGGTGACCGGGATGGCAGTCCCGAAGTGCTGGCACCCCCGCGCGACCGATTAAGCTACTGGTGGTCCGAGCTGGACCAACTCACCGTAGGTCCGGGAGAATCGAACCAGCCGCAACCCTTTTTTACCGATATTGCAGCAACCAACCGCAATCCGCTGTTTTTGAACAACGTAGGAGCTACACAGCCGTTCCTTGGAGTCATTAGTCTAAATGAGGGGACTGGCCTGCAGGGTGCGATACTGCAGGAGGGCGACCCACTCTTCAATCAAGTTCCGGCCAATCAGCGTAACAATTACCGTCCGCGCTTTATCACGGTAAATGACCCGAATCGCGTAAACCGCGCCGCCAATCCCGGAGTGGACGCAGCGGATTATTCCCGCAGCCTGCAAATCACCGATACTTCGGTCTTCGATTATAACAATGTTTCCATGTCCGGTAGAAACGACCGCCGCTTTAATGATTTTACTGCCTTTAACATCGCTATCCAACAAGAGCTCCTGGAAGGGGATCTCGGGTTTGAGCTCACTTACGATAAACAGGACTTTGACAGCGGTTCTTTTGATTTGATTGGTGGTGGTTTCCGCAACCGAAACATAGGGGTGGACATCAATGAAGCTTTCGCCGACGGCACGCCCAATCCCAATGTGGGCAGACCGTTTGTGACCGCCAGGCCTGGCTGGAGTGAAAACCACAATGAATTGGAAACCTCGCGGCTAACGGTTTTTTATAAATTTGATGCCGAGGAAAAGCTGGGAGGTATCGGCAAGTGGTTGGGTAAACATACGCTTACCGGGCTCCTCGACCAGTCGAAACTCAAGACACTCGACACCAACGGTCCCGCCATGATTCTGGATACCGATTTTGGAGATGACATCGGGTATGCACCCGCGAATAACATAATCAACGGTTGGTTATGGTCGCAGAATTTGTACTATATCGGTGATTCTCTTCTCGGCGCAAGTTCGGCTAGAGGCGCTAATCTTCCAGGTCTTCCCGCCCATGTCGATTTGCCGAATCAGGTGGACATGCTGTTTATCAGCACACCAACACGTGATTTCGAAAGAGGTACCTACAATACTCTCCTTTATCCTGAGAATAAAAACGTCCTTGTCAGTGGCGCAACCCGGGAGAGGAATGAAACGGAGTCCAGGGCTCTGGCCTGGCAGTCACATTGGTTTGACGAAATCCTGGTCGGCACCCTTGGGTGGAGAAACGACAAGTTCAAGAACTATGATGCCGGGCAGGCGCCGCAGGACTTTCGCGGTTCCCGTCAGATTGGCGCCAATGACTTTAAACTGCCGACGACGCCCGACATCGACACAGAAGGCAACACCTTCAGTTGGGGCTTGGTCGCCCACACTCCAAAAGGGTGGAAAGAGAATATGCCCATAGGCATGGATATCAGCCTGCATTACGGGGAATCTGAAAACTTCGCTCCCAGTGCGGTTGCGCGTAATCCTTTTGGCGGATTCTTTAGTCCACCCAGCGGGACGACCGAGGACTATGGAGCAACTATTTCCCTGTTCGATAACAAGATTATAGCCCGATTTACCTGGTATGAAACTGTCCAGCAAAATCTGTTTGATAACCGTTTGGTAGGACCCTATCTCTGGTTTTTCTACCAGGTTCCACAACAAGTCTATAACAACAATCCAACTGCGGACGTGCTAGCTGCCAATTTCGAACTGCCGGTTCAAGCGATTCAGGATGCTTATCGTTGGAATTATATAACCAACCCGGACGGGTCGATAGCTATTGATGGCGAGGGTATCGGCGCAGGGGATGTCATTCAGGCCGTATCGAAAGGTTTCGAAATGGATCTGACGGCTAACCTGACCCGCAATTGGAGGGTGTCTGTGAACGCCGCCCAACAGGAAGCGGTCAGAACGGGTACAGGGCAAACAGGGATAGACGAAGTCAACCGTCTGGCCGCGGCTTGGCTTGGGAATCCCGCGCAGGGAGATTTGTTGGAAAACAACAACAATCCTGTCAGAGGACGGATAACTCAACAGTTGGCTCTTTTCAACAATGCTCTGGCGAACGATGGTCAAAAGGCCAATGAACTACGAGAGTGGCGTATCAATATGGTAACCAACTACACCTTCTCAAACGCCAAGTTAAAAGGATTCGGACTGGGTGGAGCGATCCGCTATCAATCAAAAGCCGCCATTGGCAACGAACTCAGAACCGATCCTGAATTGGGTGTGATTCCAGATATTAGTAGACCCTATTTTGGTCCCAGCGATACCAAGGTTGATACCTGGTTCAGCTACAGAACCAAGTTTATAAACGACATTGATTGGATACTTCAATTAAACATCCGCAACGTATTGAACGAGAAAGACCTGATCCCGACCTGGTATAATCCGGACGGAACCGGGTTTACATACGCCTCGGCCAAAGAACAAGACTGGTTCCTGACTTCTACGTTCAAATTCTGACAGGTTAAGCAGGAAGCGATACAATCTGGGGCTCGGCGCTCCCGGTATTAATGATGAAGAACAACGAGTCGGAGATTGAAACAGTTTGAGCGGTGTCGAGGTAGTAGCGGTACAGACTCTGACCGGTTCCTTCTCTTGAGTTGTTGAATTTTTAATAATGAGTCTCACCGCAGTCAGTGAGCCGATAAATTAATCCAATTTTTGATACACAAATATGTTTTTCCCTCCACTCAATTCAAAGACCGTAAGCGGAATCTATTTCCCGTTTTTAGCCGTAATTAGCTGTTGCTGGACCGCCGGGCTTTTCGCTCAGGCCATAACTGACAAAGAGCAGACTGACACGATTTGGGGAAAGACGTCCGTGGAAAAAGATCGGTTGATCAAGGATCACCAATGGTACCAGGAGTCCAAGTTTGCCATGTTTATTCACTGGGGCTTGTACTCGGAAGCGGCAGGAGTTTGGAAAGGAAAGAATTATTTTGGCATTAGTGAATGGATAATGAAACGAGCGAAGATACCGGTTCGAGATTATGAGACCCTAACAAAGAAATTTAATCCGGTTGAATTTGATGCGGATTCAATTGCTCAATTGGCGGTGGATGCGGGGATGAAGTACATTGTGATTACCTCCAAGCACCACGATGGGTTTGCCATGTATCATTCCAAGGTTAGCAAGTTCAACATCGTGGATGCCACACCGTTCGACCGGGATCCACTTAAGGAACTTGCCGAAGCCTGTAAGCGGCATGGATTGAAGTTGGGTTTTTATTATTCCCAGTCGCAGGATTGGCATGAAAAAGATGCGATTGGAAACACCTGGGATTTCAAGGAAGACGACAAAGATTTTCAAAAATACCTGAATGAAAAAGCCCTTCCTCAGATCGAAGAAATTCTCACCGGCTATGGGGACATCGGACTCATCTTTTTCGACACGCCTGCTGGTATTTCACGCGAACAGGTGATTAAGCTGAAAGAACGGGTCGCTCAGCTCCAGCCAAACTGTTTGATCAACAGTCGCATTGGCCAGGGCTTGGGAGACTTCGCAACGCTTGGAGACAGTGAAATTCCCGATCATATCCGAGAGGGTCTTTGGGAAACTCCCGATACCCACAATAACACCTGGGCTTACAGTAAGTTGGATATCAATTGGAAAAGCGATACGGAGATAATACACCGCCTGATTCGGGCGTAGGCCGATAGGGTCAATAGTCTATTGTCAAGTTTTCCCAAGAGGGGTAGAACGCATCGGGCCGC
>JAQBYJ010000209.1 GCA_027622555.1 Verrucomicrobiota bacterium | reverse complement strand
CGCCAAGGCCATCGTGTTTGATATCCTGCTCATCCAGATATAGCTTTTTCCAGCGGTTTAACGTGGAAATGTCGATTCCAAGATCATGCGACACTTCTAGCGCTGCTCGTCCCGATAACACCAGCGATACGGCGTTGTCCTTGAATTCTTTCGTATACTTTCGTCTTTGACTCATTGTTCTCATTTTATGCATTGTTTAGCACAACATGTCTCCCATTTTTCGGGGCAGGCTCACTTTAAGGACAACCATCTGCTCTAAAAAGTAACTCACTCCTCCTAATCAAGGACATCCTGTTAATAATTAACCATTTGGTTAATTATTGTCATTGACAGCCATTGCTTTCACGCCTTCATTTAACCTCATGGTTAACAATGAAGAGCAATTAAACCGAGTGTTCCATGCGCTGGCTGATCCAACTCGACGAAGGATACTCGCCAAAATCGCCAGCAGCGACGCAACCGTCGGTGAACTTGCGGAGCCATTCTCAATTTCGGCACCGGCAGTATCCAAACACCTTAAAACTTTGGAAGGTGCCCTTTTAATCAATCGGGTCAAGAAAGGCAAAATCCATCGTTTTCAGTTAAACACACAGCCCCTGCAAAACGCTCAGGTGACTATTAACCAGCTTACCACCTTTTGGCTCCAACGCCTGACCAATCTCGAGAACTTATTAAATTCAAATCAAAAATAATCATGGATACATCACAATCGCTCTCCCTGTTAGAGATTCGCAAAACACTAGCTGCCGATCCTCAAACTGTCTTCAACGCACTCTCTAAACCAGAGCTTCTTAATCAATGGATGTATGCCATGGATGAAGGATCCGCCCGAACCGAAGTAGACCTGCAAGTCGGAGGTAAGTATTCCGTCGCAATGATAAACCAGGCCGGTGAAACCGTTGCCACACCCTACGGTAAATTTATCGAAATTGATCCTCCCCACAAACTATCAATGACCTGGATCACAGACGGATTCGTAGATTATAGCCTGTTAACCTTTGAACTAAAGGAAGTAGATGGAGGAACGGAATTAACCTTACGACATGAGTTGCCTGAAACCACCGTGGAAGATCACCGCGGCGGATGGACCAATTGTCTGCAACATTTAAACTCAATTCTTTAGTAGAAAGGTACCCCAATGAGCGACGACAACACACTCACTGTCCTCGAGCTTAGAAAAGTCGTTAACGCTTCACGTGAACGCGTATTCGATGCGTTAACCAAACCTGAATTGATCAATCAATGGATGTTTGGTATGGATGAAGGCCGCGCAGATATTGTTGGCGATATTCAACCTGGCGGAAAGTACCAATTGAATATGGTGCGACCCAATGGTGAAGTCGCCTACTCTCCTCACGGAGAATATCTCGAAATCGATCCACCAAACAAAATATCCATGACTTGGTGTTCAGAAGGTTTTATCGACCACAGCATCCTTTCTTTTGAACTTGTTTCTACTGATACTGGAACCGAAATAATCATTCGCCACGAGCTACCCGAGTTCACAGTCGCAGATCATCGAGAAGGCTGGACCACATGCCTCAATCATTGCGAACGGCTTTTCCCTGTATAATACCAAAGTAAAATGTCGTCAGAAAATGTCATGCGTTAAACCATCGCCTCGCTCAGTCATTTGATAACAAAGACTTGTTGACACATCCGTTATTTGCCTGAGCCACACTATTAGCGAATTCCCGTAAATATATTTGAGATCCTGAGTAGGGTTTGAAGTCGCCACCAAGTTCCATGACACCTCGAGAATCCCAATTGATCTCGCCTTTCAATAAGTCGATGAAGATAGGATCTCCGTCTCTTACGTAGGCAATCGGACCGCCAACAGCCGCTTCAGGCGAACAATGAACACCGATCGCTCCATGGGAAACTCCTGATACCCGGGTATCTGAAACGAAGGCTACTTTGCCGTCGAGTTCGGGTGTTGAAAGCGCAGAGGTTGCCACGAGGACTTCGGGCATCCCCATGGCCACGGGTCCCATGCCACGAAGAACAACCACATGGCCCGGTTTAATCCTACCATCAGTTACAGCTTTCACCAACGAATCGACATCATTAAAGCAAATAGCAATCCCATCGAACTCCGGATCCAAACGACTTGAAACCTTGAATACGATGCCATCGGGAGCAAGACTGCCAAAACAGATTTGCATATCCGCAAACGCTTTAAATGGCTGCCCGACCGGAGCAATCAGATCGTTGCCTGGCGGAACGGCCGGAGCATCCGCGACTTGTTCAGCCAGGGAGTCCGCAAACATAGTCGGAACCGAACCGTCCAACACACCCACTCCAATCAGATGTTTGATGAGCATAGGCGTTCCACCCATTTTGAACAAGTCGATCATCGTTCCGCGACCACGAGGCGCAAAATTACAATAAACAGGAATTCCTCTGAGAATTTTTTGAACATCGCGAAGGCCAAAGTCTGCTCCAGCTTCAACGGCCAGAGCCATTAAGTGAAGAATCCCATTAGTGGATCCACCGGAGGCACCAATCATGGCGGTGGCATTACTGAGTGCAGCTTTGGTAATGATATCACGCGGGCGCTTTCCAGCTTTTAAAATCTCCAGCATCCATCCTCCGGCTTTTTTGCATTCAGCGCGCTTTTCATCTCCTTCAGCCGGATTGGAAGAACTGTAAGGCGGCATTAACCCAATGGCTTCCATGGCGAGACCCCAGGTATTAAACGAAGCTGCAATGCCACAACCACCCGCCCCCGGACAAGCATGTTTGACCACTTCAAGCAATTTTTCTTTGGTCGACCTCCCAACCTCCACGGCAGCTTGTTCATCGTAAACGTGTTGGATGGTGATTTCTTTCCCATTGAGGCACCCTGGCTTGATAGTTCCACCACTCAAAATAAATCCAGGAAGGTTACTTCGCATAAGTGCCAAGGCAAAACCTGGTCCATTCTTGTCGCAATGGTGCAACCCAATCATCCCGTCAAAGCGGTGAGAGGTCGTAACCATTTCGGCACTGCTGGCGATCACGTTGCGAGATGGCAAAGAAGCATTTCCTCCGCTATGAGCTTGCGTGATGTTGTCACTAACAGAGGGAACTCCAAAGCGGTAGCCCAGCATACCGGCCTCAGATAGTCCTTCCTTGACCGATTCACCAATCTCGTAGCTGTGCATGTTGCACAGGTTGATTTCATGAAGTGGAGTGCCAATTCCGATCTGAGGTTTTTTGAAATCTTCTTTCTGCCAACCCAGGCCGTAGTAAAAGGCGTGGGGGCCAAGATTTTCTTCGCTTTGGGTGAGCTCGCGACTCTTCCAGTTAAGTTCTTTGTCACTCATAAATTTTGGTACCAAGATGGATGTCTTTATTTTTGGATTACCGAGGGATCAACCGCCGATTAGTGGAATGATTTTTGAAATGATCATAACTTCAAGGAGTCCAAACAGACCGAGAGAAGCCAGCATAATGGACCAGGTTTTTAAAGTCTCCCCTTCAGTGAACCCACTCAATTTACACACAACCCAAAAGCCGCTGTCGTTCATCCAGGAACCCACTTGGGAACCAAATGCTATTACAGCAAAAATGTAAACGGGATGGTATGGAAGCACCATCATTTCGCCACCCCCTCCAACACCGATAATCGCAGCCATGATTCCGGAAGTTGTAATCATTGATACCGTTCCAGAACCTTGGGCAACCTTCATCACAGCAGCAATGAGCCAGGCTAATAAAAGCAGGGAAAGTCCAGTTCCCTCTGTGGCTGCTTGAACAGCTTCACCCACCCCTGCATGCCTGATCATTGCACCAAAAGCTCCTCCGGCAGAGGTGATTAAAATAATAGTTCCGGCAGTAGCTATGGGGGCTTCCATCTCTTTCCAAAGATGCCCCATATTTATCTTTCTCTGAGAGGCCATCAGATAAATCGCAATCAAGGTCCCAATCGCCATTGCCAGATTCTTGTTACCAAGAACCTCAATCGTTGTATTTAAGGTACTAACCTCACCACTGCCAAACGCCTTAACAATGGAAGCCAGGGCAATGAGAAACACCGGAAGGACAACTGGAAGAATGGAGACAACAAAGGGAGGAAGGTCCGAGTCATCCTTTGAAACAATGCTCTCCAAATCAGCGATTTTCACCATGGGGCTTTCTCGCAAACTAAGATTGAGTTTTTTATCCATTCGACTCGCCAGCCAAACCCCAAAGGCTCCCGCCGGCAGTCCAAGAAGCGTCCCCATGATCATGGCAAATCCAAGATCCAATTGAAGGGTTTCGATCATAACCAGGGGTCCAGGGGTTGGTGGAACCAGCCCGTGGGTTAAAGCTCCTCCAGCGCATACGCACATCACAAAATACAGATATCGTTTTCCCAATCGGAACGCCAAAGCTTGAGCCAAAGGTATTATAAGAAAGAACACCGTGTCGAAAAATACCGGAATCGAAAGAAAGAAGGCCGCAAACATCATTGCCCAACCCGCTTTTTTCTCCCCCATAACACGCACCAAACTTCGGACTATTTTATCCGCGGCACCACTCTCCATTAGACAAACACCTATAATAGCGGCCACCCCGATAACCCAGGCAATCTTTCCGGCTGTTATACCAAACTCAGTCATTGAAAGCTCAATAGCTGCCACGATGTGATTCTGATCTGCTGCACCAGGCAGAGTTTCAGCCAGGACTCCCACAAGAATAGCGGCAAGAATCAGGGCAACGAATGCGTGGAAACGAAACACAGCGATCGCAACAACTATAAAAATAATTCCTACAGCGAGCACCATAAATGGCCAGGAAGTAGAGGTAGCTAACACAGAAGGCATAAGAAGATTCATATTATTTTGGAGATGGTTTGGACGAAAAGCAGGTAATTTGGATACCGGCGGGGTAGAAGTAACTGAGGCTGATTTTCCGGCCTGCGTGGTGCAATGAAAAAGTCTCGGTTCTTCGCTATTTTTAGTGGATCAATATAAAGCAGGCATTTTGAGTTTACCGGCTACGAAGTAAAGC
>JAQBYJ010000208.1 GCA_027622555.1 Verrucomicrobiota bacterium | reverse complement strand
AAAAGGCGTATCATCATCCTGGAGACGGGCAAGGTCCTGTATTGCACCCATGGCGCGGAAGTGGGTTTCCTCATCATAGTCCAGTTGGAGGCTCCATTTGCAGAGCCCCGAGTCTTTTAACTGATCAACGGCGGAGCCGGGGTTGGGGCAAGGACTTTGCCTCCAGTCGGGTGTCCAGTTGAAGCCAGAGGGATAAATATCCGTGGTCAGGCGACGGTCAAATCCATGATGCTGGTCAGGCCCGACAAAATGCATTTTTCCCGATAACCAGGTTCTGTAACCCGCACGCTTTAATTGGTGCATGAACGTGGGGGTAGAAGCCGGCAACTCGGCGCCATTGTCGTAGACGCCGATGTTGGAGACCAGTTTTCCGGCACAAAAACTTGCCCGGGAAGGGGCGCAAATGGGGCAATTGCAATAGGCCTCATTAAAGAGAACCCCGTTTTCAGCCAAGGCATCCATGTGGGGGGTTTTCACCAATGCATGTCCGTAGGAACCTGTATACTTTGCCGCCAACTGGTCGGCCATGATCAAAAGGATGTTGGGAGTTTTCCTCATTTTCTATTTCGTGGTTTGAACCCGATTAAATTGTGGGCTCTATCCGGGCTACCCGCCCAAGCAAGGCTATGGTCAATTGGAAAGGTGGACTGGAACACAGAACTTACCCACCAGGGAAGTACCTGTCCATTACGGCGTCGATTTCAGAGCCCTCCACAATGTGGTTTTTGTCCTTATCGATGTCGCGAAGAATCTCCTCGCGGACCCGGCCGGGGATTTCGTCGGCTTGAAGTGCCTCATCACCATTTCTATCGTAACGCTTCAACGCCTCGGGAAAAGATCGAGATGGTTGTGATTCGGTAGTTTCATAGTGTTTGAAAGGTATCAGTTTAATCCCATGCTCCTCGCGGTAACGTTGGTATTTGGGAACCTCCTCCCAGTCCTTTTTTCCGTCATACTTGCTATCCTGGATCTCGGACCGTCCGGCACTGATTGGCTTTTTCGGCAGTGCGACCACAGGATCACGGTCGAGGAATCCGATATCAATCAGGAATTCGTTCACATTGTGGGTTGTATATTCCAAATGGGGCGAGTTGTTGTACCAGCTATGGACTTCTCCGTGATAAACATAATCCCGGCAGACCGTACCCACTTCGCGGCATTTGACGACCCAACGCAGGTCCGAGACATAAAAGGCGTCCCGCGTTCCAAAAAGTATGATATTGGGAGGTGAGTCTGCGCTTACGTTTTCAATCGCCGAAATGGCATGCATGGCCTCGCGGTACTCCTCCGGGTCTTTACCAAGGTACAGGCATTCTTCTTCGACCTGCCGGGGGTGGGTTGCTTCGAAGAAATCGAGGAAGGGATTGTATAGCAGCATGGCCGATACACGGGTATCCATGTTCCGGTTATCATCCTTTCCGACAAAACCAAGCTCAGCGAATTTTTTGGTATCCACAGTGCCCACCGCCGCAGCCATACATCCACCGGCTGATCCGCCTCCGACCGCAACACGATTGGCGTCTATTCCAAACTCTTTGGCATGTTCCTTGATCCACCGAACGGCGCTGATTCCATCTTCGACGGCATAGACCGGTAGCGTGCCATCGACATCGCGGATACGGTATTCGGGCCGAAAGCAGACGGCACCCCGTTCGGCGAAGTAATTGGCCTGAAAGTAGAATTGCCCGGCGTTGCCTTGGGTAAAACCGCCTCCGTGCCAAAGGATGATGGCCGGTCGTTTGTCGCCCGCCTTCCAGTCGGCCGGGTAGTCAACGAAGACTTTCAAGTCCCGTTGTGGAGTCTTTTTAAAAACAAATTCCCTGGTATCGGCATCGCTTAATCCAGGGGCCACGTAGTCGGGCTGATTCCGGGTTCGCTCCAAGTAAGGTTTGCCATAGCGCTCGTGGAACGCGGCTATCGCTTCCTTGCGTCCTTCCCGGGGAAGTTGGTTGACCCAATCCCGGATCTCTTGACCCTTGGGCCGTTCACCAAACGGCAATGTCACGTTCGCGTAAGTCGTCCGAACATTGAACGAAAACGTCAGTGCAAAAATCCAAAACAACAGTTGATTTTCCTTGGTCATAAGCGAACTATAGCAAAACCGGGCCGTTTGCGGCAATGACCTTTTACCGCAGTCTACTGAACATTTCCGTTATTTAATCTTGTCCCGAAATAAGAAAGCTTTCAATGGTCATTTGTTAACCGCTCCCATGGAGAAGCCCATTCACATCGCGCTGTTGATCGAGTCCACAGGTTCCTATGGCCGGGGATTGTTGCGGGGAATCGGCCAATTTATACGAGCCCATCGGCGCTGGTCGACGCATTTGCCCATTCGAAATATCAGTGATGAAATTCCTCAGTGGCTGAACCGGACTTCCATGGATGGCGTTATTCTGAGAACGGACAATCGGAAAGTGATTCAGCGTATACGCCAGATGAAGCTCCCGGTTGTGGCCTTGTACTGGTCGAGCGATCTCGCCGACATGCCTCTGGTTACCAGCGATGAAACCAGTTTGGCCCAAATGGCTTTCGGTCATTTCAAAGCCCGTGGTTTCAAGCATTTTGCTTACTGCGGATTACCGGGTGCCCAGTTTTCAGATCAACGGCGGGAAGCCTTTGTTTCCCTGCTCGCCCGGAAGGGGATTGCCTGCCACACCTACCAGCCAAAAGCCGGGAAAATGGAACCTACGCTGGCCGCAGCCCAATCCTCGGCGATGATGGATGAAAACGATATCGGGCATTGGCTGAAAAGCCTTCCCAAGCCTGTCGCCCTGCTGGCATGCAACGATATACGGGGCAGGCAGGTCTTGAATGCCTGCCGTCAATTTGAATTGGCCGTTCCCGATGAAATCGCAGTCATCGGAGTGGACAACGACCAGGAACAGTGTGAGTTGGCGGATCCATCCCTGACCAGCATCATTCATAATACGGAGAAGATGGGTTACGAAGCGGCGGCGATGCTCCACGGTCTCATAAAAGGTGAACCCATAAAGGAAATGATCCTGGCTTTCCCCCCGACCGGGATCTGTTCCCGCCAGTCCACCGAGGGCTTGGCGATCCAGGATGCCCAAGTGGCGAAGGCGCTTCACTTTATGCGCAACCAGATCGACACCGGCATTAACGTCCAGGACGTGCTGGACCATGTGCATCTATCGCGCAGCACTCTGGAACGCCGCTTTGTGGACCTGCTTGGCCGCACGCCCAAGGAGGAGATCCAGAGGCTTCGATTGAATCATGTAAAGCAGCTTTTAAAAGACACCGACTTTACTCTTGAAACCATTGCGGAGCTGACCGGATTCAGTCACCCGGAGTACCTGCCCCGCATATTTAAAAAGAATTTTGGAATGACTCCCACCCAGTACCGGCATACGGGCTGAAGGGGAAAGGCTGTTAGGGAACTCCCAATTACACGATCTGGAAACCTTCCTTCGAGATGGGCATGGTGCGGATGCGTTTACCGGTGGCCTGGTGGATGGCGTTGGTGACGGCCGCCGTCAGGGGAGGGAAGGCGGGTTCGCCCAGTCCGGTCGGGGAATAATCGGTGCTAAGCCAATGAATCTCGATCCTGGGCTGGGAGGGCATGCGCAGGAGCGGGAAGTCGTCGAAGTTGGATTCCCGGACGGCGCCTTCTTCGAAAGTGATTTCCTGTCCGGCCAGGGTACTGATGGCATCGATAACCGATCCTTCCACCTGGTTTTCCCCGCCGCTTTTGTTGAGCAGCATGCCGACATCACAGGCTACGACGACTCGGTCGACCTTGACTTTGTTGGAGCTGTCGACGGTGACTTCAGCCACTTCGGTAAAGTAACCCAGATGACTGAAGTAGAAGGAAATGCCCCGTCCCCGGCCCTTTTTCAGGGGTTTGCCCCAGTCGCCTTTTTCAGCGGCCAGTTTAGTGACGTTGATGGCCCGTTCCGTGTTAAAGGCGCGGGCCTGACCGGGTTCCAGCCAACGTGGCTGGCCAAATTGTTCCAGGAGGAAATCGACATGGTCCCTTCCGGCGGCTTCTGCCAGTTCATGGATAAAACTCTGGTATACCCAGGCCAGGGAGCAGGATCCCGGAGCCCGCCACCAGCCACAGGGGACCTTGAGCGGAATGTTGTGGGTTTCCATGCGCACATTGGGGACTTCCGGGGTCTGGATATTGCCGGCCCGGACGGCGCCGCCTCATTTGCTTCCTCCGCCGCCGCCCCGCAGGAACTCCGCCAATGCCTTGAGCCGCTCCTCAGATGGCTTCTCCGTTCCCCTCGGCGTCGCCACCGGCCGGGCCAGCGGCCAGCCGCACAGCACCTTGGCCAGGGCCAGTTCGGGTTCGTCGTGCCGGTCGCGGCCGGTGGCCAGATGCGCGGCCAGATGCACCGCGCGCTCGTGCGCGGCGGAGTCGGCGAAACCGCCGGATTGCCAAAGCCCCAGCCGCTCGAAATAGACCGGCAGGAACGGGTGCAGCAGCACCACGCCAGCGAAGTCCACGTCCAGAGCATTCATTATCATTTTGTATCCCATTTTTTACCTCTTCCTTAATACTTCTTATTATTTTGGTTTATCGCCCTTATCAAGAATACGACAGCACTCATTACGATTTTGTATCCCATTCAAAAGGCTCTTCTCGCATACTTTCCCGTTTTTTGAGGAGACGCGTACAGGAGGTAGGTCATCAATAGTTGCATTTTGAGGGTTTCGTAGGTTTCGTAGGTTTCGTAGGTTATGACAAGTTTAGAAGGCGAGACAGTTCTGGCAGTTCTGGCAGTTTTGGCAGTGAGGTGTTACCATGAGTAGGTTACTATCAACTATCATGTTACTATCATTTTGCTATCTTGATACGGGAACACCCCCCCCCGGGTAGGAAGTCTTCTAAGCCGTTTGGCCAATCATGGGGTAGGCATCACGGCGCAGTTTTCTTGTGCGGTAATTTTTTTGAATAGGGCCAGTCATTGCAATAATATCAACACCTAGGTTTAAGCCAGACAAGAGTTCATGCCGCAGGCTGGCCACGTTTTCG
>JAQBYJ010000207.1 GCA_027622555.1 Verrucomicrobiota bacterium | reverse complement strand
AAGCAAATCAAAGCTGCTTGTCAGTATCCAAGATATGACCCCTTATTTCCTTCTTCAAGATATGACCCCTTATTTCCTTCTTATTTCCTTATGACCCCTTATTTCCTTACCTGAACAAGCTCCTGCAAATGACGGGCTCCGTCCTCAAGCCATGGCTTGTAGATAGCCTGAACCGCAGATGCCATTGCTTCCACGTCCGATGGAGACTCTACATCACAAAGTGCATTCAAGACTGCCTGGTCGGCCTCCCACCCTCTGGTTGTGTAGATTGCCACCAAATCTTCGAAGGTTCCCACAGCCATCGACTGTTCGCAAATACGAGCCATTTTTGACAGGTGCTCTAATGCCTTCGCAAGTGGAGATTCATCTAGGTCAGCCCATACCCAGGATCTACGCTCCCCATGTTGTTTTTCTAATTCAAGCAACCTTGTGCGTGCGTCATGGAATGGCATATTTCCTATAGAATTGAGTGATGTCCTTAAGTCATTTTCATCACTCTCGTTGAGTTGCGGCCATCCTCTTCTGTCCGCAAACAAGTCAGTTGGCTGACCACACCGCCGAATCATAACCGGTATATGTGGATACCGTTGTGGAGCTTCACAATATCGTTCCCAGACTGGTAACCATGGACCCTCATGGATTGCCAGCTTCTCGGCTGCAAAAAGTTGCCCATCTCCCACCGGATCAAAACCAAGTTGAGAACGTGTGACTTCTACAAATGCCTCCCATACATGCTCCTCTCGACTAGCCTTAAATGCATTACCCTGGTCGATCCATTGAAGAATTTCTCGTGTAGGATCGCCACTGGTCAGAAGTGAATTGAAATAGTCTTTATCCAGTCGTTTGCCTTTAAGAAGGGATATATCCTCATCCAGTAAGCGATAGAGGGCTAACTGCATGGTGTGTTTTGCATCATTGTCTTGGGATACATCCAGAGCCAACCCGCCTTGATCCGACTTTAGAAAGGCTAGAATCGTCCAATCCTTTGCATTTATTTGAGACCAGATAACACCCCTATATTGTAGTTCCGCCAGAGGCTTAAGAGGCTCCGGACAGTCTTCAATGGCACGCAAATCCTGACGGCCAACTCCAGGCAGATATAAAATTGGGATGTTTGGGTGAGGAACCGCATTGCCGCTTTTATAGGCCTTCTTGGCTTCTTCTACCATGGATTTAAATTCCGGGGTAACTTCCTCAAGCCCTTTACCCGCTAGAACACAACGCAACCAGATGCCCGGACCCTTTCGCTTCTCCGGTTCGTAGGAGCCGAGGATGCATAGCTCAGACATCTGCTCTTGTAAACGAGGGATGACGGCCTCCCACTGCCGTTCACGATCTGGCCAAAGGATACAAGCAGGCGCCGTCTGAACCTCGTGGTTGAACACGGCGGAGCTTCTTACAGCACTGACTAAGTAATCACAAATCGATTCCATAGCTTTCGGTCAGACGTTGAACAATTTCGCCCGTTTCAATCCCTTCAATCCCCAGGGACTTTAAATTGATTTCTTCGTTTCGCAATTGCCTAAAAAATAGAGTCATGTCGTTTTTTACGCTACCCGAAAGGGGAGTCGCCGCCCCAGGTGTCATCAGCTGGAACAGCCTGAAAACATCGTTTTGGTGCTTCTTAATATTTTTAGAGTCTACATGAGTTCCGGAAGCCTTAAGCTCACTTAAATCAAGATAGGCTTTTGCCTTCATCGGGATTAAATATTCAGGCTTTAGAACAGGCAGGCCATCGACAATTACGACACCATTCTTTACCAGGGAGTAGTAATCATCATCCAGAAGAATAGCTGAGAGACTTGAAACTTCTGCATCCGCAGGAATGGGTGTTAAATGTCCTTCGCCCTCATAAACGATTGTATCTGGAACTCTCGAAAATAATTCGAGCATTGCAGGATATCCGGCAGTCCCGGGTTTGCTGAAGCGGTAAAAACGTTTTTCACCAGATGAGGCTTCATGGAGACGGTATTTCCCAGACTTCACGAAATCCCAAACCGTTGTGACAAACAATGCATCCACTGCTTCCACCATGATTACCACGTCCAGATCTCTGGTTGCTCGAAACTCCAGCCCGGCCTCCTCCATCAATACGGTGGCCGCAGTCCCTCCTATCAATACATAGTAATCCGAACACGCGGAGAAATGGGTTTTGAATACCTCTAGTCCTCTTACCATCCAGATTCCTCCAGCGCTTCCTCCAATGCCATTTGCACCCGTTCATCGGAATGATCTTTAAGGCTCAGATACAGAGACAATATATCCACTCTTTCGTCCTTTTGAAACAGCTTTGGGTCATAGCGCCATTTCTCAATTTCCATAAATTCGGTTTCTTCACGATCATCAAAGTCTGAACTTAGCCAGATATACCGATTCTCAACTTCTAGCCAGCCGGAATGGCTTGTTGCACGAACCACCATTTTTGGCCCGGAAAGCATGGATTGTTCAGCCAAAGCACTTAGACCCGCAAGCGGCCAAGATTGATCTTTGACCAAGGATGTATGAATTCTCTTCCTGCTGGAAACCGGACTTTGCATCATATCTTTTGCCTCTTTCCAAAGTTCGCGGAAATCCGCGTCCAGAGATACGATCCGGGTTCGCCCTGATTTGTTCGCGGAAAGAAATGCCATCTTCTCCAGCTCATCTATTGCCCTGGTAATCGTCATATTCGAGTAGCCTAACAGTTGGGCAAGCTCAGAGGCCGTCCAATGATCTTGGTCATTTGAGTTTCGACCCACATAAAGAAGATGCAGTAGTAAAAATTGAGCCGAAGGCGTAATGGGTTTACTGCCGCTCTCAACGATTCTTTTGAAGTGCTCTCTTAAATCGATCCCCAGTTGAGGCAAGTAGCATTGGTTGCCAGGAACCACAAACGGAATTTTATACTCGATGTAACGCCTGCGGTCATAAGAGCTCGTGGCTGGAAGAATGAGAAGAACGTTTTTTTCCTGTTTGGCGCGCACCTGAGCCCAATGTTTTTTTAGGGAAGCCGGAGTCATGCCGACGGTGGACTTAAGCCGCATCAACACGAATGCCTCACCTAAGATTTGAGTCTCTCCGAAATCGTAGTTTTGATTTAAAAAGTGTGGAAGTTTGTTAGCCAATGAGCTTTTTCGGATATCTAAATCCAGACCCAATGAATCTGACAAATAGCGCTTAAAGTCTCTTATGTCATTCACTTTCATATTTTTAACGCATATTCTGAACAGTAACAATTGGAATGTTATTGTGCAGTTTCAATGTTAAAATAGAAGAGTTTAGTGTGATAGTCGTGCCGCTTCCTTTTCGGCGCGGGTGAGGTGGTGGTCGTTGATGCGGTCGCCTTTGAAGAGATGGAACCAGGGAGCGGATTCGACGTCTTTGCCTCGGTCTTTTCCCCATTTGACGTTGAGCTTGGGGGGCTTGTTTTCACGCAGGACTTCAGCGGTCATGAAGGGGCGGATGTTGAGGCGGACACCGTCGTTGAGATCCGGATTCCAGCCGATGGGTTGTTCCTCCAGCGGTTTCCAGCGGACGAAGATGTCGTAAGGGGGCTCGCCTTCCTGGATCAGTTCAAGGCGCTTCTTCAGGTTTTCGGCGGCGGCGAGTTTTTCCTGGGCTCCGTCAATGCCATTCCGAATGTCCTGCTGCTGGCGGGAAATCCAGTCGCCGAGGTAGGTGTAGATGAGGGTTTCCAGCGCTTTGGCGTTGAACTTGTGGTAGTTTACCAAACAGGCGAAGCCATCGCGCAGCCCGTCCCAGATGTGCCAGATGAAGGGGCGGTGTTGGAAGCGTTTGCAGTGCTGGAGGAAGAACTTATCGCGCAACCAGGTATTCAAGTCTTTCCCCGCGTGGTCGGCTTGGGCGAGGAGTTGGCCCAGGGTGGCGTTGCTCCACGCATCGCCGTAGGCGGCGGCAAGCAGGTTGAGCAGGCGCTGGTCGGCGGCGGCTTCGCCCCGCACCGGAGGCATGCAGACAATGCCATCCACGTCGGCATAGGGGCGTAGTGTTTTCGATTGCGCAATCTTAGCACGCGCCTCGTCGGCGAGCTCCATAGCCTCGTCCTGCTCTGTCGGCCATTCGTGGCCGAGCAAACGAGCCATGGCGACTTGCAAAGGATCGTCGCTGCATACCGGATGCCCGTGGAAAATCCACTGCGTCGGGTCGTCCGAATACGGCTTGGGCAGTCCGTCCGGGTATTTTTCAGCCGCGACTTTGGTCCAGCGTTCGAGGTCGAAGGGGACTTTGACCAGCGTGGCGTTTGTGACTTTTAAAGCTTGGTCAATCTGCCGCACGGCTTCGTTGTATCGTGGCGAGGAACAGAAGCACCAAATTGCGGCAAGGTGGTCGGGGTTGTAGGGGATAATCGGGGAACAACTGATGTCAAAAAAGTCCCCTGAGGAGATCGTGACTGGTAGATCCCTCATCATACTAACTGCAATACCTGGTTTCCCCCATCCATAACTACCTTGAATACGAGCTGCCGGGTTTTGTTCATGAATTTCACCAGAATTAGCCCAATAAAAAATCTCACTTCTTCCGGAAAAAGGTTCGGTCATTTTCACTGTATTTTGGAGAAATCTCCAATCATTGTGATTTGATTCTTCCCAAAAATTAAATCGGAACCGTAGAGAATCTGCTCCATGCATTCCATTTAATGCAACGGCGTATTCGTCTAATAATTTACCTGAAGCTTCATCAAATGTTACCCGCGTATCCGGGTTTTTCAGCTGCCCAGCTTGGCTGACGGATTTGATTTCGGCGGTTAGCAGTTGTTCGGCTTTTTCTCGGGCGGTTTTCGGGGTATCGTCACCAGTGCCTGTCGGCAGATCGGAGGAGCTGGGCGAAAATTGCAGCACGCATAGCGAAAGATGCACTGCAAGGTCACCAGTGCCTGTCGGCAGATCGGAGGAGCTGGGCCGGCATTTCGCTGGACCTTAATTGGGTTTGGAATATGTCACCAGTGCCTGTCGGCAGATCGGAGGAGCTGGGCAGAGGCTGGTCGGCAAATGCTAGATAAAGCTTGGTCACCAGTGTGTTACGAGTCTCTAAAATCGGTGGAAAGCGGGATGGTTTTTGCCGGTTTATTTTGAGGACGGTTAATAGTT
>JAQBYJ010000206.1 GCA_027622555.1 Verrucomicrobiota bacterium | reverse complement strand
TGGTTTTCCAAAACTTTATCATGCGCATTTTACGGACAACCAGCGGCTTTTCGAACAGGGTCTAAATAGGTTGTGGAAAACGCGCTCTTACCCGGGATGGTGTCCTTCAGTTGTCCACTGAATAACGGGATGCTGAATCCGATAAGTATACCGGGTGTCAAGGCCAGTGTGCCAGTTGCGACTACGGTGAGAGCCGGACTACCCGTAACCAGGGGCAGCCAGGATTGCTCATATATCCAGGCAGCCACTCCGGTGAGAAGCAGGGCATAAACTCCGGTCGAGATCTCAAATATCCACAGGCGCTCTTGCTGACGTGTAGATATTTTTGCGCCGATACCGATTCCCAAAAGAAAGGTGGCAAGGATGGTTGCCTGCACATAAAAAAGATCACCGAACAAGGTGGTGAGCATGCGAATGATCAATACCTCATAAGCAAGCGCGCAGGCGCCCGAAGCCAGCGCAAGCTGGATCAGTGCCGCGGCCCGAATTTTACTGCGTGGAGGGTTGGGATGCTTTTCGCTCATTGGGTCAATCGAGGGTGAGTCGAAGGTCGAATTTCCATCCGATTCTTTCTTCCGCTCTTATTCAATAATTGGATACCCACTTGAATTAATTCGAGTTGAGGTAGCAAGTGATTTTCCGGCAATCAGCCGGACCCTTCAGGCTTGTGACCCTATTCACTTAATTGGGTTTGTTTTCTGTCAGGAGCCTTTCTTCCCGGAACTTTTTCAAAATCCTGAGAGAGTTTTGATAGTATAGGTCGGTTTCGATGGCTTTAACGTTGTAAGGTCCCCAGACATCATCCCGGAGACGTGGCGCGAAATCATCCAGATTTTCCTCGAAATAGACAATCCCTCTACTGACTATTTCCCTTGCCGTATTGAATTGGTTTTCCAGCAAGTAGAGTTCGCCTAACTTCTCGTATGCATAGTATTTGGTTGGGTCAAAGGATAGAAAGTGAAGCAGTGCTTCAATGGCTGCCTGGTTATTGCCAACTTTTGCATAGTAGATGCCGAGGAAAAAGTAGCCTTCACCGTAAGGGTCAATTTCGATAGAGCGCTTACTGAGAATCCCGGCATCCTCAATGTCTTTATCCGGAGATTCCAATACCTCAATTGCATTTCGGAGAAGCGTTATTTCGAGGGGGGTTTTTATGGAATTTGAAAGATACCGAGGATAGGCTGAAGCAGCCCAAAAAAGCGCACGCGCGTGAGATAAATGGAGATGACAGTGATTACCGCGTATAGCAGCAAGTTAAGCTGCCAGAGATTAATACTCCGCAATAACGGTTTGGCCGCCATAGACGTACTCTCCCATACTGGTTACGATCTCCAACCCTGGGGTATCTTCGATAAAAATGTCGGTTTGGGATCCCCAGGTGATATAACCAATCTTCTCACCTCGCTCGATGTTCTCTCCCTCGTTTATCCACGTGAGCAATTTGCCCAGCCAGTAATCTGCGATTCTTATCAGTATAATGGTGGCGCCACGCTCATCCTCGAACTCCATCACATCCCGGGCGCTTTTCAGAATATAATCTCCCTCCTTTTCCAGATCAAACGGTGGAATACCGAACAACTTTTTTGCAGTGACCACGCCAGGAATTAATTGGCTTTTGATGATTTTAAGCTCCATGTCATCCATCACCATGTGCGGACCATTAAATATGCGGTGCTCCAGGAGTTGCCCGTTGGTGGGCATACGCGAGATGTGAACCCCTTGTGTATTCATGTATATTCCGATCAGATACCCGTTTTTGAAACTGGTTTCGGAAGATTCGGTTTTCAGGTGTTCGTTAATTGGAACAGAGACCCCTTCCTTAGTGCTGACAGGCATCATTCCATTATCAATTCGTTTGACGTAAATAACCGTTCCGTCCGCTGGTGAGACGATCACATTTCCGTCAGGAATTTTGCGCTCCGGGTCCTTGATCCACCCATGATTCATCACGTCGGTAACTTTGGCCAGTTGGAGCAGGAACACTAGTACCGTGAGGAGCAATAGGCCCACCACGAAAAGTCGTCGTTGTCTTCGTTGGGAATTCTGCACTTTATCAATCAAAGAAAATTGGGATGGATTTTAACAGGCTGGACGATATTGCCATCTTCAATGCGTGTCGAGTCCTCTGAGACAATGACGGCGGGAACATTTTGAGTCATATGCTCCTTCGTTGGCAGGGTTATGGCTACGGTACTTTTCAGCGCGAGCTTGTATTCGCCTATTCGACTTGAAATTCCCCTTTGAGGGTCAAATTGAAACCCCAAAAATCCCGAGCCGCTTTTTTCAATATATTACCGTCCCAGGTCGTACATTTATGTGATATAAGTTGGAGTAACTG
The DNA here is from genome assembly GCA_027622555.1 of Verrucomicrobiota bacterium. NCBI lineage: Bacteria > Pseudomonadati > Verrucomicrobiota > Verrucomicrobiota bacterium. Next base: position 2,762 of record JAQBYJ010000206.1, on the reverse strand, counting down.
CTATTTCGCAACAGGTACCACAACCTAGCACGCCTGCAGACTCCCTAGCGTTTTAAACTATCAAGCTTCCCTGGGATGGAAAGGATTGCACGCCAGAGCTCAAGCGGAAGTGACGAGATTAAAAACATGAAGTAAGTTATAATCGGTAACAGGGCAGCCGTTAGCACAACGCCCAAGCCGGAGAGGCCGGGGCCACCAAGTCCGGGAATCGGCACAACGGGTAGCATCTGTCCGAGCATTCGTACGAACGCGGAATTCGGAGCGAACATGCCTACCAGCAAAATCAAGGCACCAACTACTCCGAAAAGAGCAAACACCAGCGGCACCAGTTTGAGCAAGCCTTTGAGAAAAAATGCAAGAATACCTATGGCTTCTTCTCCGGCGCTTGCCGAACCACTTTGAACGGAAGCCAGTTGAGGGTTTAATGAAACCGCTGAAAAAAACGTAAGGAGAGTTGCGGATACCAAGGCCACGATTAATACAGATACCCCACCACCTTTGATGGATCCTACAATTCCTCCAAGAAGAACCATAAACGCAGCAAGGATGGTAAGCAGGCCGACACAATCCAGGAACGCCAAAGAAGATAACCTACTCGGCGTACTTTCAATCAGTTTGTCCGAGGCATCGAGAAACTTGACCGCTGCGAATTGAGCTACCGCCAAAGCAATAAGAAAGCCAAGACCACCAAGAAATAGGCCGAAGGAGTTATGGCGAATCGCGGCAACCACGGCTGCGATAAAACCGAGTGCACCGCCGAGAAGCACAGCATACTGCCCGAAATGTTTGGCTAAATTGAGAGAACTATCCACCAGAGCCGGTGTAAGAAAACCACGGATAATTCCGAGCAACTTGCCTACCCAGTCCGCAAGGAAGGTGCCGGCAAAAGGCAGAGGCTTTTTAGCCGAACCAGTTTTTTTAGGCTCATCACCAGCTGGGACGGATTTATCAGCAGCCGCAGGCTTTTCTTTCGCGGCAGTTGCCGAGCTCCCGGAGCTGATGGTTGAAAGAGCAACCCAATTGTCATCGCCTTCCGCACAGACTTGAGGGTCTGCAGGAATTTCGCCGTTACTGGACAAGGTGCGAATCTCATCCAAAGAGGAGGGACCAGCTTTCTGGCCGTCTGAATCAAGGTACTGATATTTCATATTTTTTGGGTTAAAGAAGTTGAGGAATACCGTAGTTGCTTTCTGGACTCATTGAAAGCGAAAATTTTAAGCGGTTCGTGGACGGTGTGATTCCTTGAGCCTGGGTAAATCCCTGACGGCGGTTTTGGCAAAACCGCCCTACCTAAGTTACATAAATCCAAGGTAGGGACCGATCGCCGAGCGGTCCGCTTCAGATGAGTTTGAAAAAAAGAAGGCAACTGCGTCCTCGCAGTGCCGTGTATTTCCTGAACGTTCGGCGGCAGAGCCTGCCTTCGCGCAAGGCTACGGCACGGTGCGACGGGGGCTCCCATGTCATCTACCTGTTTGTCAGTTTGGAAGCCGGAAATTGTTACAATAGTGGTATTTGTCCCCGTATTAATAATTGTACCCTCCTGGACGGTGTTATTCTTGACGGCGCACGAGCGCCAAGCCTCAGGCTAGGCTGTCGTTTCAATAGTGCCGAGCTGGGGCTCAGCGTTCCCGGGAAAACGCCTTCTAAAAAGCATCATACTATTAGGTAAAACGAGCGTCTCGTGCGGAAATTTCCTCCCCAGACGGGTTAGCAATTTCCCGATAAAGGTCCGGTCGGCGTCCACGCATCCATCGCCGCCCCGAGCTTTTTTCAAGAAGATCGGTATCCAGTTCGGCAATCACCATGGCATCGGCCGCTTTCCAGGTTTCTGCAAGGATACGTCCATAAGGGTCGATGATCATCGCATTGCCGGTTCTTACTTCATTGTCATCGATTCCGACTCCATTGCTAAAGATAATAAACAACCCGTTATCGTGCGCACGGGAAGGAAGCCAACGCATCAACCACCCTCTTCCATTGGGGCCCTTTAATGCTTCCTCTATTGCAATGGGGTCCTTGTGACGATTTTCCCAGAGCTTGGTGTCTATACGTTTCATACCATGCGGACTTCCCGATTCGCAGCCACCGGTCTGATGGGGAGCCAGCAGAATATCGGCACCTTTCAGGGCGGTAACACGCACGTTCTCAATCAGGTTGTTGTCATAACATATCAGCACACCCACTTTGTAACCCAAATGGGTATCGAACACAGTGTATGAATCCCCACTCGTCATGTGCTCGCTAATGAAAGTATGGAGTTTCCGATGACAGTGAATACTACCATCGGGTTGGACGACCACGTAAGCATTGTATAACCGGCCATCCGCGCATTGCTCTATTAACCCAGCCCCAAGAATCAGCTTATGCTGATTTGAAAGCGCTTTTAGAATTTGGACAGATGGACCTGTTTCCACGTTTTCGGCCAACGCCACAATCTCCCCTTTCTTCAAATTACGCACATGCCAGTAGCCCGTTATGCACATCTCGGGAAAGACGATGATCTCAACCTCCTGAATAGCTGCCTCCTCACAGAAACGAGCAATCGTTTTTAAATTGGCCTGTTTATTTCCAGGGAGGTGATTAAATTGAACAGAAGCGGCTTTGATCATGGGCATAGGCGATGAAGGATCACGGTATTTTTATTTGGCCCGGTGATTGACGATCATTTGGAACGGGATGCCTGGATCATGCTGGGATTTTTCCTGCATGCACGGCCAGGAAGCATCCGGATAGAAACTTGCCTTGAGCGAAATGAGGCAGAC
>JAQBYJ010000205.1 GCA_027622555.1 Verrucomicrobiota bacterium | reverse complement strand
CGAATCAAATGAATCTAAATTATAACCTAAGCACAACGGGTCTCCATTTTTCGGGGCAATCTCAATACCGTTCAAACATGAAAAATCTAATCCTGAATTTTATATCAATTCTCCTGGTTACTGTACTTCTGGTTGGAACGCTTTCCGCACGTGAAGTGCCGAATTTCAACCTGCTGGATGTCCACGAAAAGAACTACGAACTGTTTGGTGCGGAGGGGAAAGCGGTGGCTTTGTTTTTCACCGGCACAGGTTGTCCGATTGCACAAAAGACCGTGGGTAAATTTAGAGCCCTGGAACAAGAATACGCGGCCCAGGGAGTCAACTTTTGGATCGTTAACTCTTACGCCGACGAATCCGCGAAAGATATTCAAAATGATATAAGAAAATATAAGTTGCGGGAGATGACCTACTTGCTGGATTCCAAGCAAACGGTGGCCTATGCCTACGGTGTCAATCGCACTGCCGAGGTGGTTCTCATCGATACATTTTCCTGGGAAGTTGTTTATGAAGGTGCTTTGGACGATCAACTCAGCGAAGGGGCAGAAAAACCCAAGGCGACCAAGCAATACCTTAAAACAGCCATCAATCAGTTGTTAGGCGGAGAGCCTATTTCACAGCCCAAGACTCGGTCGGTCGGTTGCATCATTTCTTATCCGCATGTGAGCTCTTCGGAAGAGGTGCCGGATTACGTTTCCCAAGTCGCACCCATTTTAAAGAAAAACTGCGTGGAGTGCCATCAGCCAGGAGCTATCGGACCTTGGAGTATGACCAGCCATCGCCGCGTTTCGAATTATTCCAGTATGATCGAGGAAGTGCTTTTAACGCGTCGCATGCCGCCCTGGGATCCACATCCCAATTATGGAGATTTTCGGGACGACCAATCGCTGACCCAGGAAGAAGAACACACCTTGCTCAGTTGGATAAAGGCGGGTAGCCCTAAAGGAGAAGGAACGGATCCGTTGGCAGAACCATTACCGAAATTGCCGGAATGGCGTTTGGGAAAACCCGACGCCGTATTGAAACTTCCGGAAGAGCAGAAAATTCCTGCCACAGGTGTTGTCGACTATCGTTACCTAGAGGTGGATAATCCATTCGATGAAGATGTTTGGATAAATGGGTTTGATCTTAACCCGGGTAACCACAGCGTCCTGCACCATATCATCCTGTATGTGAGGTGGCCCGGAATGCCTAATTCCGGTAGTAGGAAAGGACAATTTTTCTACGGATGGGCACCCGGAGCGACTCCGCAAAAATATGATGAGGGAGTGGCAAAGCTGCTGCCAGCGAATGCTAAACTAACATTGGAATTGCATTACACTACCAGTGGTGAGGAGGAAACCGACCTGACCGAGATGGCCATCTATCTGGCTGATGGACCTCAGGAGCGAATTGGTGAAACACGATCCGCAATCAACTCCGATTTGGATATTCCTCCGGGAGAAAAAGATGCTCGTCACGTGGCTACCTATGCTTTCAAGAAACCGGCCACGATATACGGGCTCTTCCCGCACATGCACTTTCGTGGGACGTGGATGCGGTATGAGCTCCTCACTCCCGACGGCAAAAAGAAAACCTTACTACACGTTCCACGTTACGACTTTCAATGGCAGTTATCCTATTATCCCAAGGAGCCGATCCGAGTCCCGGCAGGTTCCTGGCTGCTGGTAACAGGCGCCTTCGACAACTCAGTCAAAAACCCGAACAATCCCGACCCAACGCGTCGCGTCGTATTCGGTGAGCAATCCTGGGATGAGATGTTTATCGGCTTCTTCGAAGCGGCGGATGATCCGGATCCCTCGGTGGCGATGCTGAAGTAAAGTCTCGAGCGTTTCAGCGCAGGCGATGTTAAAATCACCTTTTAATAGTAAAGCTAAGAGGCAGCCTCACTTTTGAACGCGTTGGTAGCCCGTCTTTTAATGCCGGATTAAATTTCCATTGTTCAACAGCTTCTATAGCAGCCTTTGTGAAAGCAGGATGAGGAGAATCTTCAATTTGTATTGTTGTGGGATTACCTTCCTCATCGATAATCATGACGACGAATACTTTGCCGGTAAAGTCCTGTACGAGCAACCCTTGTGGATATTGAGGAGTTACAGAATGAATGACTTGAGGTTGTCTGCTCTGCGTCTCACGGTACCCGAGTTCAGTATTGTAGTTTTGCCGTTCGATGTAGTCGCTATCCATCGTGATTTTCAGGGCCGTTTTCAGAGGCACACCATCAATTCTGTTTTGCCTTAATGCGTATTGAGCTTTGGCGTTGTCTTCGGCTTTTTCGAGAACAGTAATTGCACGGTCGTATGCTTGTTTGTCCTCTCTCACATCCGCCTCGATAGCGTGCGTGTATGCTATTAGTAGTTGCGATTTATGATGTCCGTATTCAGCCGCAAGATCCAGAAACTCAATGGCTTTGTCTCTTTCATCCCTTGATTTGGCTTCCTTATAGGATAGTAACGACAACCGATATATTGCTTCCAGTTGTCCATCCAGTGCGGATTCCTCCAGTAGATTGAATGCTTTATGGATGTCTTGTGGAACCAGCTCTCCTTTATACAGGTAGCTGGCAAATACGTGTTGATAAGCCGAATTGCTTTCCTCGGCTGCCATCGACAACCAATTCAATGCCTGAATCGGATCCTTCTCCACAAACTTAGCCTTCATGTATAGAATGTATAATGCCGCTTGTGCTTGGTGAAATCCGTTATTTCCTAAGGATTTCATTATTCCTATAGCTTCCTTGAGGTTCTGTTCCACTCCCCAGCCTTCAAGAAGAGCAGTAGCCTTGTAGAAAGTACCCCACTCGCTGCCCATCTCTTCTGCTTTTTTGAAATAATCCAAAGCAAGCTCGTAGTCGGATTCCACAAGAGTGCCTTCTGAAATTAGTCGGCCGAGTTGGGCCCATGCATCAGGTAGATTTTGATCGGCCGCCTTTTCATACCAATGGTAAGCCTCCTCAAAGTCCTGATCTTCCACCAACCCTTCTTCCAGAAATTGGGCCAAGCGGTATTGAGCCACAGGATCTCCTAATTCAGCCGCCTTTCGATAGAAGTTGTAGGCTTCGAGCGAGTCCTCTTTTACGCCAAGACCTTTTTCCAGCATTTCAGCTGTTATACGAAGGCTTTCGGGATGACCTTTTTTAGCCAGGCGATTGAACAGTTGGAATGCCCTTTGAAAATCTTCCGGATTCTTGGCATTAGAAAATGCTTTTTCTGCTGCTTCGAATTCGTCATTCAGGTCTGTATCTGACAGGACCCGAGTATCCACCTTTTCCTGATCTAATGAATCGAGGATTTCCGCGCTAACCACCCTGTTCCTGGATTCGTCTTCCTTCTGGTTTATTGAATCTCTAACGTCAACCCCAGTAAAAGAGTCCCGTGACTCGTCGTCAATTTCAACAAGCTCTTCCGAATGCAGCGGAGAATTTTCTTTGTCACTACTGGTCTTTTTAAAAACTAGTAGTCCTACCAATGTGAAGGCAGTCACAAAACAAAGGAAGCTAACTGTTTTCATAAGGGAATTCCGACTGTACTAAATCACTTTGGCATAGAGCAAGTAATGGTTATCAACAAAGAATTATCTCTTGTCCTGCCAATAGTCCGTTACGACTTCCTCAAAATCAGATTCATCGCCTCGGTGCGCGCGGCAGGGTCTTCTCTAAAGATTCCGCATACAGATGACGTGATGGTGGTGGCGCCTGGTTGTTTGACTCCGCGCATCGACATGCACAGGTGTTCCGCTTCAATAACGACGATTGTTCCCAATGATTCGAGCTTGGTTTGAATGGCGGTGGCGATTTCCATGGTTAGGCGTTCCTGGACTTGGGGGCGTCTCGCATAGCCGTCGACCAGGCGGGCCAGCTTCGACAAACCGGTGATCTTGCTTCCGGGTTGAGGCAGGTAGCCAACATGCGCTTTTCCGAAAAAGGGGAGGAGGTGATGCTCGCAGATCGAGTAAAACGTGATGTCACGCACAATGATGATTTCATCATGTTCCACATCGAATGCTTTCTCGATGTGATCCGCGGGATTCTCGGCCAGGCCGCTACAAATCTCAGAGTACATACGAGCGACTCTGGCTGGTGTTTCTATTAATCCGTCACGATCTGGGTCTTCTCCGATGGCGAATAGAATTTCTCTGATAGCTTTTTCGATACGTTCTTGATCCATGATATTTTTAATTTTGATAGCGACTGAGCCCTCGAGTTTAATCGGGGTTCTGTGGTTATTGTATAAACTGACAAGACGTGAAATGGCCATGGCAAAAATGAGTAATCCGATAAGCAAATATTCTTAGCCTTCTGAATGGGTCGAAAACTATAGCGAACAGTGCTACAGTATCGTTTTGAGGCCGAGGAAGCTGTCCAAGAGGCCCAGTTGCTAATGCGCCACCTTTGGACGATTCTTACAAAATTAGCCCTCATTTCAAGGAGGAAATCCGTTCAGCGATCGAAATACGGATAAAACAAGAATCAGGGGAAGAGGAATAAAAAAGGCCAGGCACAAGGCCTGGCCTTACAACCCTACTGAGGTTGATTATTGATGAAAAGTCAGGCCGCTTTGGTCCTCGATTTTGGCTTTCATTCCCCAACCGCCCACAACTTCTTTTATTGCAAAAACGATATCGTTGTCGCCGACTTCAAGGTCCAGATAGATGGAATCGAAATAGCCAATAGTGCCAAGGTAGCGGTAGTCTCTGGTTCTAAATTCGTTGGTGCCGCCGTAAACTAATTGCCCGTTTACAAATACCAGGACCTCATCGCTGTAGCCGAAGTCGAATTTTTTGATTTGTTTTATCCGAGACGAGACACTGATTTTTACCAGGGCGGTGTTTTTACCTTCCGACCGATCCACGCCGTTTGAGATGTTAATAGAACCTGTGTAGTCGGGCCATGCGGAATGCCAATCGAGCTCAGAAAAGTGTTTTTCGTTGAACCAGGTTTTGCCTTCCAGGGCCGTATCCTCAATGACGGTTGAGATTTGGTACTCAGCAATAACGGCTGCTTCCAGCGCAGGCATTTCTTTTATGGGAAGTTTCAATGGAGGATTATCCATTTGGACGTAGGAGAAGTTTGCGAAATGTGAGTTGGCGTTTCCTTTTAATACAATGGTCCCTTCGACATCACCGTGTTTTAGCTCATAAATCTGGAAGAGTGGGGTTTCCATGTTGTTCACGAAAACTTCGCCTACCGTTCCGCTGATCACCAGTTTCACGTGATTCCATGCGTTGTATTTAAAATCCAAAGCCGCA
>JAQBYJ010000204.1 GCA_027622555.1 Verrucomicrobiota bacterium | reverse complement strand
TTGAAATAGGATATCTGGTTGGCGAGAAAAATCCCGGCTAAGGCCTCGGTAAATTCGCGACCCGTAATTTTAAAACGCTCGGGATCGCGATTAATATTGTTCCTACTTGTCACGCCGAAGCCCTCGGGCGAAGGAGGGCACCCCGAATCCCGCATCTAAGTTTTTGGTAGCAGGAGGTATCTTACTACCGAATCTCCGGGGTGTAATTAAAAGTGCGGTGAGTTACGACCTTACTGCAATTAATTTACCGCTCTCCACAGTCAAGCAGGTAGGGCGAGTGCGTCCTCGCACCGCCGCCGAATCTCCTGGAAATACACGGCACTGCGAGGACGCGGTAACCCTACCGGTCTCGCTTACAAGGAAAGTTGCATTGAGCTGTTCCCTCGACCAAGAGACCGGATACTCTCCGTAGAAAGAATCACTACCGAATCACCTAGAATCCGTTTTTTGTCTTGTTCGCGTTTGGTCTTTTGGAGTAGTGTCTCTGAACTATGATTCGACGAGTATTCTCTACCCTGATTTTTCTTACTGCTCTGGTTTCTTTTCTTAATGCCCGACCCAATGTAATAATCGTTATGACGGACGACCAGGGTTATCCGGAATTGTCGGTGCATGGGAATCCCGTTCTTCAGACTCCATTCCTGGATAAGCTGCATAGTCAGAGCCTGCGACTCATTGATTACCATGTCTCGCCCATGTGCACTCCTACCCGTGGACAGTTGCTCACGGGAATGGATGCTGCACGTAACGGGGCGATCAATGTGAGTAGCGGGCGTTCTTTACTTCGTGCGGAATTGCCGACGATTGCTGATGTTTTGGGAGAAAACGGTTATGCTACCGGGATTTACGGAAAATGGCACTTGGGTGACAATTATCCATTCCGTCCGGAAGATCGGGGCTTTGATGAAACCATTTGGTTCCCATCGTCACACATCAGCTCGGTCCCCGATTTCTGGGGAAATGACTATTTCGACGATACCTACATCACCAACGGGGAGCGCAAGGCTTACAAAGGTTATTGCACTGATATTTTCTTCGATGAAGCGATGAAGTTTATGAAGAAAAACGCAAAGTCTGGTAAACCGTTTTTTACATACATTGCTACCAACACGCCGCATGGGCCGCTTATCGCAAAAGAAGAAGATAAAAAAGCGATTGCGGAAGCCTTTGAGAAGTCGACCTTGTCTCACCTGGATGAGGGTTTGAAAGATTCGCTGAGTAGCTACCTTGGTATGGTTAGGAATATTGATACCAACATGGGAAAACTCATGGAGTTTCTCGAGAAGGAAGGACTGCGGGAAGATACGATTTTGATTTTTAAAACCGACAACGGAAGCACCCAAGGTCCCAAGTATTACAATGCCGACATGCGCGGGATGAAAACGCAATTGTGGGACGGTGGACATCGTGTCCCCTGTTTCATAAGTTGGCCCAATGGCCGACTCATGTCACCCAGGGACATTGATGGTCTAACTCAAGTGCAGGACCTTTTCCCCACGTTGCTGGATCTGTGCGGCATCCAATCCTTTGCTGCAAAAAATTTTGATGGTATGAGTCTGGCCAGAGTCCTGCTCGGAGCAGAGGAGGTGTCGGAAGATCGTACCCTGATTATAAATTACAGTCGGATGCCAGGTGGATTTAACATTCCTTCACCTTATACGCAGTCTATCCTTAAACGGAACCATGCCGGTGTGCTTTGGAAGGGTTGGCGTTTGTTGGAAGACCGGCAGCTTTACAACCGTGAGACGGATCCTCTCCAGGAAACAGACGTATTCGATCAACATCCTGAGGTAGTCGCCAAGATGAGAAATGTACTCTACGATTGGTGGAATCGGGTAGGGCCCACCGCCAACGAACCTCAACGAATTATTATTGGCGATGATATTGAAAACCCGATGATGATTACCGGGTGCGAATGGCTGGACGTATTCGTAGATCAACAACGTCAAATCAAAATAGGCACCCGCAAGTCTGGCTATTGGCTTCTCGATGTAGCCCAGGCTGGCGAGTATGAATTTGAGTTGCGCCGTTGGCCAAAAGAATTGGATTTGCCATTGATGGATCCAAGTCCGGACGGAGGGGTGGCGTTACCCATTGCAGTAGCCAGGATGTTCATCAGCGATTTTCAACACCTGGACATTGCCGAAAAACCACCTTATGGATTTGAAGGTCTTACACAAAAAGTTAGCCCGGGTGATACTCACGCCAGTTTTACAGTTAAGCTGGAACAAGGTCCCATGGCGTTGCACACCTGGTTTGACGATGATCGAAGAGAAACGATCGCTAGCGCGTATTACGTTTATGTGACCAGGAAGTAGGAGATAAAAAGACCGATAAGGAGCAATCAATTTGTGCGATCGTTACTGTTTTATCAAACTTGAGAGACTGAACCAACACCACCTTCGCAACGGTAAATCTTCTTCGATTACCTGTATTTGTTCAAGAACACCCAAGGCTGGTTCCACAGTCCATGCAGACGCCGCATGTTCCGGTTTTGCGAATTTTGTTCGACCCACAATCGGGACAGGTCTCTCCACTCTTTTCAGAAAGTGCCAGATCCAATTGATAATCCGGGCCGGTAAAAACTGTTCCCTCCAATACTTCCTGCTCGGCGGCTTTGGCTTCGGCGCGCGCTTTAGGTGACATTTTTTCCCGGTAGCCGGGGATGAATTCCATACCCATCCAGCGGACGAGATAGTCGATAACAGACTTGGCCATGGGGATATCAGGATTGGGTGTAAACCCTTCGGGTTCAAAACGCACGTGGGTGAATTTCCGGACCAGAGTTTCCAGCGGTACCCCGTATTGAAGGCTTGAGGACATTAACACTCCAATAGTATCCATGAGCCCGGAGATGGTAGATCCACCTTTGGACATTTTGATAAAAACCTCGCCCGGTGAACCATCCTCGAAACACCCCACGGTAATATATCCTTCATGTCCTTGAATGGTGAATTTGTGTGTCAGAGAGGTTCGTGTATCAGGAAGGTGGCGCCGGTAGGGTTCGGTAACGATCTGGACTTGCTTTTCAGTTAAGTCGTTTGAGGACTTCTTCCGTGAAGACAACGGTGCGCTTCGCTTGGATCTGTCGCGGTAGATAGCAACGCCTTTGATGCCCAGTTTCCAGGCGTCCATGTAAATCTTTTCAATCTCCTCGACAGAAGTCGCCTGCGGCACATTGACGGTTTTAGAAATGCCCCCGGAGAGGAAAGGTTGTACCGCCGACATCATTCGAAGGTGTCCCAGGTAACCAAGAAACCGTGTGCCCATACCGCTTACGTTTGCAGTATCGAAAACGGCAAGATCCTTTTCCTCGAGGTCCGATTTATGGATGGTTCCGTTTATCTCGACCGTTTCCAAGGTCCCGTAATCTTCGAGGTGTTTTAGAATCTTACCGATTTGTTTATCTGTGTAGCCCAATTTCCTGAGACCGGGATCTAACACTTCGAGCGGTAAAGTGAGAAAGCCACCACCGACCATGGTTTTGTAAGTCACTAAACCGAACGCGGGTTCAATACCGGTTGTTTGGCAATCCATGAGAAATCCAATAGTCCCTGTTGGTGCCAGGACGGTGACCTGAGCATTCCGAAACCCGGAAAGTTCTCCAGCGTTGAGGGCCTGGTCCCATCGGTCCCGAGCGGCTTCCAGCAAATAATCCGGGCAGGACGCGTCGATCTCGTCGAGAGCCGCCCGGTGCTTGCGAATTACTTCCAGCATGCTCTCTTTATTACTCTCGGCTACAGGCTCAGGACCGTTAAAGGGACGGGGATTATGGTAGCCTGGGAACGGGTCAATTGTCGCCGCAATCTCAGCTGAAGTGCGATAGGCCTCGCCTGTCATAAGCGCGGTGATACCCGCCGACAGAGAGCGGCCCTTGTCACTGTCGTATCCGATCCCCCGTGACATCAGTAACGCACCTATATTTGCGTAACCGAGCCCGAGAGGCCGGAACCAATGCGAATTGTACGCAATGCCGGGAGTCGGATAGGAGGATCGACTAATCAATATCTCCTGTGCGATAATGAGAATTCGAACGGCAGCGCAAAACCGCTCCACATCGAAGGTATCACCTTCCATAAATGGCATCAGGTTGATAGACGCCAGGTTGCAGGCGGAATCGTCTATGAAGTAATATTCGGAGCAGGGATTCGAGCAGTGTTGTCGGTCAGTCGCTTTGCAGGTGTGCCATTCGTTGATTGTATCGTCAAATTGGAGACCGGGATCACCGCACACATGCGTTCCTTCGGCGATTCCATGCATGAGATTACGCGCGCGCAGTTTTTCGACTTTTTCGCCGTCGCGTACAGCTCGCGTCCAGATGTAGTCATCCGCCTCGACCGCTCGCATAAAGTCATCTTTGGCCCGGACTGATAAATTGGCGTTTTGGAACTTGATGGAGTTGTAAGCTTCACCTCCAAATGATGGATCGTACCCTTGCTCTATCAACGCCCAGGCTTTTCTTTCTTCCTTTAGCTTGGCCTCAATAAACTCCCTGATGTTAGGATGGTCCGAATTCAAAACGTTCATTTTGGCGGCGCGCCGGGTTTTCCCACCAGACTTTACCACACCTGCAACTGCGTCATATACTTCCAGAAAAGAAAGCGGGCCACTCGGCGTTCCTCCACCGGTCAGTTTTTCTTTTGTAGATCGAATGCTGGAGAGGTTGGTGCCGGAACCACTCCCGTACTTGAACAACCGGGCCTCGGAGGATGCCAGGTCCATGATCGACTCCATGGTATCAGACACAGATTGAATAAAACAAGCAGAGGACTGCGGATATTCATACTGGTTGTCGACTGAACCTACCTTGTTGCGGGAAGTATCGAAATAGAAATTTCCAGAATCTCCATCTTTCCCCACGCCGTAGGTGTGATGAAGGCCGCAGTTAAACCAGACCGGACTGTTGAAGGCAGCTCGCTGTCTTACTAGAAGGAATGTCAGTTCATGATTAAAAATTTCTGCTTGTTCATCCGTTTTGAAATAACCGTCTTGTCGGCCCCAGTCGGTTATCGTGTCCGCTACCCGTGCCACCAATTGACGGACACTGGTCTCCCGACCGCCTTGCCTGGGATCGTTTCCCAAATCGGAATCGCCATAAAAATACTTACTGGTTACGATACGGGTGGCGGTTTCAGAAAAGTAGGAAGGTACTTCGACTCCCTGCTGTTCAAAGATAACCGTGCCATCGGCACCTTCCAGACGAATGTCGCGCGTTTCCCAATCCACCTCGGTGAATGGATGTACGTCGGCCGTGGTAAAGTGGCGCTGAAGGTTAAGGGCTGGTGTTTCGGTTGGTTCGGATTTGGCAATAGAATGGGGTATCGTGGCACTCATTGATAGGGTTTGGATAAGGTATGTTAGGATTGAAGGTGTGTTGGAAATATCCAAATTATCTTCGAGAAGATTTTGCGCAAGGGGACTGCTTGCGCGAAATTTT
>JAQBYJ010000203.1 GCA_027622555.1 Verrucomicrobiota bacterium | reverse complement strand
TGGAAAAAGTAAAGCGTGCTCGAGCAAAGCTTGATATGTTACAGACTGCTTGACGCACTACACTAGCTTCGCATTTACACATTGAACAGAGCCATTCAAACTATTGTAAGCCCAGTGTTTTCTGCTTCGACTAACCCAAAAAAGAGAAAGAAATAAAATGTCAGGTCTCGAGAACCATCCAGAATTATTCGACCTTCGGATGTCGAAAGAAGCCATGCCACTTCTAGAAAGAGTAAAAGCCTTTTTGAAGAATGAGGTTGATCCGGTAACCCGCAAATTCCATGAACTCGGCGAAGGCCGGGCAGAACGTTTTTCGTATGGGCCCGGGCAGCTCGAGATCTTGGAAGGCCTCAAAGAAAAGGCAAAGGCGAATGGCCTTTGGAATTTTTTTCTACCCAACGACGAAACAGGGCAGGGTCTGAAAAATCTGGATTATGCTTACATAGCTGCTGAGCTCGGAAAAAATCCTCTGGCTTCAGAATGTCTCAATTGTTCGGCCCCCGATACCGGTAACATGGAAGTACTCGAACGCGTCGGTACTCCCGAGCAAAAGGAACAGTGGCTCAAACCTCTCCTGGAAGGAAAAATCCGTTCAGCTTACGCGATGACCGAACCTGATCTTGCATCGTCCGACGCGAAAAACATTTCTTGCAGCGCCGTGCTCGACGGCAACGAATGGGTTATCAATGGCGAGAAATACTATGCCTCTGGGGCTGGTGATCCACGTTGCAAGATTATGATCGTAATGGTTTTGACCAGTCCGGACGCGGAGCCATATAGGCACCAATCGCAAATTCTGGTTCCGATGGATAATCCAGGAGTTGAATTAGTGGGCCACATGCATGTGTTTGGTCATGACGATGCACCACATGGTCATCCGCATTTGCGTTTCGAAAACTGTCGGGTGCCGAAGGAGAATATTTTGCTCGGTGAAGGGCGTGGGTTTGAAATTTCCCAAATACGTCTTGGCCCAGGACGGATCCATCACTGCATGCGGGCATTAGGAGCCGCTGAAAAAGCGTTGGAACTCATGGCCAAACGAGGTCTTTCCCGAGTCGCATTTGGAAAGCCCATCGGTAGGCTCGGCAAGAACGTCGAGGTAATTGCGAAAGCGCGAATTGAAATTGAAGCTATGCGAATGATGATCCTGAAGGCCGCGAAAGCAATGGATGTTTTAGGCAACGCCGATGCCCGTGTTTGGGTAAGTGCCATCAAGGCCATGGTACCCATACGCGTCTGCCACATTATCGACGAGGCGATCCAGATCCATGGTGCGACAGGCCTTTCTCAGTGGACGCCGCTCGCCGACATGTACGCACAGCAGCGCACTTTGCGTCTGGCGGATGGACCCGATGAAGTACATTGGTTCGTCGTAGGTCGAGCTGAGCTCAACCGCTTGTCAGAGGAGGCCAAGGACTATGATCCGAAGGAAGAGTTCCTATCGGGGCAAAACGGGAGCAATGGAGAAGGTGCGAACCACATTCGAGATAGGATATTTCAGGGGCCATGAATCCGCCTAGCCTATCGAATTCTACCACTGAATTCTTGAGATCCTCTGGGTCTTCCAGAGGATATGCCAATGTAGCCACAGTTAGACCGAAGCGCAACGTAGCCTAAAGCCGGTGCGTTCCCGTCTTTACTTCCCCATCGGTGTCTTATTCGATGTAAGCAGAGAATACAGATCTAATCGAAAGACTAATACAATGAACTTACAGAGACTGACCATTTTGGGGCTGACCTTCCTGTTGACTAGTATGGCTTGGGCACAGTTGCCCGACAAGCTGATTGTAAAATCCGAAACCCACGTTGCACACGGTCGACCGTACAGCGACGGTGTGCTGGTCGGCAACACTCTCTATGTCTCAGGACAGGGAAGTGCCCGTCCCGACGGCACTATGCCGGACGACATGGAAGGCGAAATCCGACAGTGTTTTGAAAATATTAAAAATATCCTCCTCGGAGCAGGCATGGATATGCACAACGTGGTCTCCGCGTATGTCTTCCTGGAAGATCTTGGCCAATACCAACTTATGAACAGCGTCTTCCGTGAATATTTTCCGGAGAATCCCCCGGTGCGAAGTACCCTGGAAGTCGGAAAAATCCCCGGCGCTTCCATGATCGAAATTCAGACCATCGCCGTGCAGGATGGTGCCGACAAAGAAATTCTGGGCTGGAAGGAAGGTCAGTTGTTCAGCCAGGGCATTAAGGTCAATGGCCTTCTCTATATATCAGGGAAAGGCACCCAGATCCCCGGTGCCGGCGGTGAGAGCCACGATCTGTATAAACACCGCGTCCGGCAGGGCATTCTGAATGTTGGATCGGTGCTGGAAACGGCAGGTCTGGATTACGGACACATTGTGTTCACGAATCCCTATATCATGCCTCCCAACCAGAAATGGGAGCCAATGAATATCGTCTATCGGCAGTTCTTCCGGTATGGCAGCGCCCCGGCGCGAGCGACCATCACGATGTCTGACATCCCCGGCGAATCCAGTGATTTCGAGCTGACCGCGATCGCGGTCACTGACATGCGCCACCGCCAGGTGATCCGCCCCAAGAACCGGCAGCCCAGCGCCACTGCCAGTCCCGCGGTTATGGCGGGTGACGTGCTTTACTCTTCCGGCCTCTCGGGCTTCGTCCCCGGCCAGGGCAAGCTGATTGACGATTTTGAATACCAGCTGCGGCAGGCGATGCGCAAGGTGCAGGACGTCCTCGAAGCCGCAGACATGAATTTCAGTAACGTGGTCAACGTAAATGTTTACCTGCGTGACATGGACGACTACGCCCAACTGAACGACATCTATGCCACCTATTTTACTGAGGGTTTTCCGGCACGGACAACCCTACAGCCTGCGCCCGACGGTGACGATTCCAACGCCCTGGTTCAGTTCAGCATTATTGCTGTGCGATCAGCGACGGTTTCCCCACACGGCGGTAAGACCGAGATGGGCAAAAAATGATACGGAAGCTTACTTCAATTACTTAGTCGCCCCACCATGTCTCCTCAGGACGAATGTTTTCCTTGAGATAGTCCTGATTCATTTGCATTAAGCCGGGTGTACGCGGCACATCGATATAGCTGTCGGTTACTACCACTGGATCGACTCCCATCAACTCGGTGCCCTGACCCTTATCAATTGCGTTTTCCAGAATCACAAAATTCTGGGCAGATGCGGCGAATTGAACACTGCCCATAAGGAGTGGGTAGGCCCCCAAATTGTGTAGCGCAAACGGAATTCGGAAGAGCGACGCCAGTTCGGCTATTTTCTTCGCACCGGTGATACCACCGCAAAATGCGAGGTCCGGATGAAGAATATCCAAGGCCTGATTCTGCAAGAACGGAAGGAATCCTTTTGGCATCTCCACTTTCTCACCATTCATTATAGGCACCGGCGATTGTTCCTTCAGGGCCTTCCAGCTTGAACTATATTCCGGAGGCAAAGGATCTTCGAGCCAGAGAACTTCCGATGATGCGACCGCCTTTGCGATCCCGATCGAACTGGGCAAGTCAAACTCACTGTGGGCATGAGCAATCAAGTCGTAATCGGGACCCATAAATTCACGCACATTGTCAAAACCTGTCTGAAGCATTTTCAACTCACGCGGCGTCAAGGTTGGTAAGTAGTGCGGACTGTAGGGACTTTCGTTACCAAACGCGTGGTTGAATGACAGTTTTATCGTAGACCAACCGCGAGGGTTCGCTTTGATTTTATCGGCCCATTCGCTTACATTTTTCCTATCGAGCATGTCAGTGGGCTGATCGTCGTGATAGAGCTTAACCTTATCCCTAAAAGGACCACCGAGTAGCTCACAAACCGGTCGGTTCAGCACTTTGCCGGCAATATCCCACAAGGCCATGTCGATGCCGCTGAAAACACTCCCTTGAGCCATCAGGTTGTGCACCTGCGTACTCATTTTGAAATAGTGTTTCTCGATAGCCAACGGATCCTCACCGATAAGATAATTACGGATTGGGCGATTTCCGGTGTTTACCCAGGAGCGAAAAATATCGCCCGTGGCACCCGATTCACCATAACCGGAAATGCCGGCATCTGTTTCCACCTTTACCAAGGTCTTCCACTGGTTCTTCAACACAATGCCCTTGATGTCGGTGATCTTTATTTGATCTCGAACCGGATGAGCCATCAGGTTGTAGTTCGTCATCCACGCACCTGCTGGAAGGGCTAATGCGGTTTTCAAGAAGTGTCTTCTATTCATGTAATTTATGGTGTGTTGTTTTGAATTTGAGTTACCCAGATTGGAGGTCGGTCTTAGAAAGATGCCTCAGTCCCCCCACCAGGTTTCTTCAGGACGAATATTCTCTTTGAGGTAGTCCTGGTTAAGTTGCATTAAGCCTGGCTCCTTGGGAAGATCGATATAACTATCCGTTACCACTACTGGCTCCTTGCCCATCAACTCGGTACCCTGACCTTTGTCTATCGCGTTTTCTAAAATCACAAAATCGTGGATAGAGGCGGCGTATTGAACGCTGGCCATCAGCAAGGGGTAGCCACCCAAATTGTGTAGAGCGATTGGGATTCGATATAGCGATGCCAGGTCGGCGATCTTCCTGGCACCCGTGACGCCACCGCACCATGCCAGATCAGGATGGATGATATCCACTGCCTGATTCTGCAGAAATGGCAGAAATCCCTTCGGCATCTCAACCTTCTCGCCATTCATAATCGGCACCGGCGATTGTTGCTTTAAGCTCTTCCAACTTTCGGAGTAATGGGGCGGAAGAGGATCTTCCAGCCAAAGAACCTTTGACGGTGCAACCGCCTTTGCAATCCCGACCGAAGTGGGCAGGTCAAACTCGCTGTGGGCATGAGCAATCAGGTCGTAGTCCATACCGAGCGCCTCCCGCACGTTGTCAAAGCCCGTCCTGAGCTTGTCAAAATCACGGGGTCCCAGCATGGTAATATCTCGTTCCAGCCGGTCAAAGCCAAATACGTGATTGAAGGACATTTTGATGGTGGACCAACCGCGTGGATTTGCCCTTATTTTGTCAGCCCAGTCCCGACAATTTTTCTTGTCGAGCATGTCAGTGGGCTGATCGTCGTGATAAAGTTTTATCTTCTCCCGGAAAGGACCACCGAGCAATTGGTGAACCGGACGGTTCAATACCTTGCCCGCTATGTCCCACAGAGCCATATCAATGCCACTGAAAATGCTCCCCTGGGATACCAGATTGTGCACCTGCGTACTCATTTTGTAATAGTGCTTCTCAATCGCCAAGGGATCTTCACCTATCAACCTATCTTGAATGGGTTTGTTTCCACCGTGCACCCAACCCCGGAAGATTTCGCCCGAAGCGCCGGATTCACCATAGCCTGAAATGCCGGCATCGGTTTCCACTTTCACCAAAGTCTTCCACTGATTCTTCAGTACAATCGATTTGATGGCTGTGATCTTGATCTGGTTTAGCGCGGGTTGAGCCAGTAGATTGTAATGCGA
>JAQBYJ010000202.1 GCA_027622555.1 Verrucomicrobiota bacterium | reverse complement strand
CAATTCCCTTGTCAATATCCAAGATGTGACCCCTTTTCTCAATTCCAAGATGTGACCCCTTTTCTCAATTCCTTGTCAATATCCAAGATGTGACCCCTTTTCTCAATTCCAAGATGTGACCCCTTTTCTCAATTCATCTCCTGGTAACCTTCGCCCTGGTTCTCGCCAAACCCGTTTTTTCTTCACCAGAAGGAGAAGCCAATTACGCCATCGCCGCTCGCGTCTTTTTAGAAATACTCAACGAAGGAAAGATCGAATTGTATGATGAGCTATTTGCTGAAGATGCTCAAGTGCCCGGTAAACTTGGAATCGAGGGACACAAAAAGAAGCTCCAAAGTAATATATCCGACGGGTATCACTATGAAATACTGGAGTATGTAGCAGACCAAGAGAAGGTCTACCTAATGGGAAGAGTAGCCGAACCGTGGCCCGGCTTTGCGGTTCCATCCGAAACGAAAAAAACTCATTCCTTAAAAATCCATCACGAGTTAGTGTTAATCAAGGACGGCAAAATCTCTAAATTCGAATTTACCCCTTACCGCGAAGACCAGTTCAAAGAGCTTTCCGGCTTTCAAGGCTCTTTTGAGAAAATGGTGGAGGCCCTATCATCCAAATGAATCGGGAAGGGGAGGAAGGGCTCAATGTTAATGTTTTGCGTTTGACCCCCTGCAATGCCCTCCATATTGGGACTTTAGAGGAATTCGAAGCGGACATAATTAAACATCAGGCGGAGTTGATACAGCGCCATCGACATTAACGCATCAACGGTTGAAGGGTTGGCTTCACGGATTAATAGGGAATCAAGATTCTCAAGACCTCAAATCATTTAACAATTCAGGTCCTCGGTTTTGTCTGAGTGTGAGAAAGCGAAGGCACCCAAGAATAATAAGCACACACTTTCTTCAAGTTCCATTTAGCCCTTTAGAAATTTGGGCTACAGGGAAACCTCCGGTTTTGATATTTATTTTTGGGTTTTTTTATGAGTTAGAGGCTTAGCCTTCCCTTACATTTCGCGCAGGTTCATCCAAGCCGTGCTCAATCAGGAACTTATAAAGAGAAGATCCTGCTGGTAAGCCTCGGGAACCTTTAATGAGTACCTGATCAATTGCCATCCATGTTTCCCCGTTGGAACTTGGGATTTCACCTGAATGCTGACTTGGCAGTTTACCGTCATTGTCTTTGATAAATTCTTTTACCCATTCAATAATCTGTTCCCTATAAACTTTGAAAGCGAAGATCCGCCTGGAAAGCCTCGATAACCTCTACGAAGAGCATCATTTAAAGACTTCCAGGTTTCCCCATTCGATCGCGGTATTTCGCCTGAATACATCGTTGGCAAACGACCATCGTTAGCTTTGATAAATTCTTTTACCAAGAAGCGGGTGAAAGGGCCATCGGCAAGGCTGCGCAAGCAGCCCCACCGTGGCTTTTTCAATATGCCGTATGCTTTCGCAGCGGCTGCACCTATAAAAGGCGGGATGAAAACTAAAACCATATTCAAGAACCAAAGTCAAAAACTTCACGCCGCTTTTATGAAAGCGCAAAATCCAGGCAAAGTCCTGCTCGTTCCAGTCGACTTCGCCAAGCAAACGCATTACGCGTTCTTCTGTGACGGATACGGGCGGTATTTGAGAAAACCCTTCACCCTGCGCAACGACCGCGACGGCGTCGATTATCTCGTCGAAGCGATCGAGAAAACAAGAAAGACAAAAGACATCCGCAGCAAAGCCCAGGTCGTTATCGCCGGTGAGGATAGCGCCAGTTACACCCAGAACTTCATGCTCAGGCTGGCGGGCCATGGATACGTCACCATGCAGGTCAACGCACACGAGGTGCACCGTCAGGCCGAAAGCATCGACTCCTCAACAGACAAAACATCCCTTCAGGCCATCGCCAAGACGCTGCTCAATCGCAACGCCCGCGAGTTCGCCGTTCCCGGCGCTTACAAGCAACTGCGCGAGTTTACCCGACAACGCCGCCGACTCGTTCGCCAAACGACCGGAATTAAGAACCGGATACACACCCATGCCGACCGCCTGTTCCCCGGATTCCTCGCACCCAAATCCGCGATTCCCCCATTTTCCCACGCCAGCATCCAGCTCATGCACGGATCATTCTGCGCCGTTACTTTTTCCAAGAAACCACTGGCCAAACTACAACGTCAACTCGAACGCCTCGGCGTGAAAAATGCCGCCGAGACCGCCACCGCCCTCAAAGAACAGGCTAAGGGCTCCATCCCCGCCGACGCCGCCGTCGCCCGGACCAGCCATCAACTCCTTCAAGGCGAGCTCGACCTCTACCTCGCCCTCGAGCGCAACACCGCACTACTGGACCATGAGATAGCCCGGCAACTCGCCCGCACACCCGCCGCCTTCCTCACCTCCATACGCGGACTCGGCATCACGCTCATCGCCGCGATCATTGCCGAGACCGGAGACCTCCCCACCGCACGCCGCACCGATTGCATCAACGCCTACGCCGGCATCATCCCCAAAGTCAAACAGACCGGAGGCCCCGAATCCGAAGCCCGCGTCGGCGGCAAACGCCTACGCTTCAACCGCACGCTTAAGGACTACCTCCCCCAGGCCGGCAACCATCTCTATCTGCACGGACCCGTCGATCTGATGGACGACGCCCGCCGCCGCAAAGCTTCAGGAAAAGCCATCGAAACCGCCATGGCCCGCCGCCTCCTGCGCCTCGCCCGCCGTCTAATGAAGACTCACTTCATTTACCTGCCGGACCATCTTCGAAAAGACGGCGATGAGACCGACCATGCTCAGCGCGCCGGGTATATAGTAGAATCGTGGCCGGCGTTTCTTTGTAAGTGGAAACGCCTGGGGGTCGCAAACGAAGCTTTCGCCAAAGACTCGCCCTTGGGGATTTGGCGCAACACCGCGCAAGAAATTTATGAGATAAACTTACCGCTTTAGCTCCAGTGAATAGGACACTGGGATTTCACTCTCGGGTTCGGGACAATCGGAAGGCACATAATTGGAAGCCGCGGATCGCAGTTCAGTGTAATTGCGCTGTCCGACGGCACGGGTCAGAATGCCCCGTTGTTCCGGCCCATTGAAGCTATTTGCTCTAAAGCGCACAAGATACTTCGCCGCAATTTTCCATAATCCGACGGCACGCAACCAGTCCGCGCATTGGGCCGCAACCCCAACAAAAACGGGAATCCTCCGATTGGTTCCAACCCGTAAGCAAATCCACCTATTCGCTTAATTCAATTTGGCTATTTTCAGCCAAAGGACGGAGTGTGCCCAATTAACAAAATCGATTATTTTTGGAATTTCTTCTTGATACTCTGACCCTTTTCTATCTTTTCCAACTCCTGGATAAGTCGCGAGATCAATTCAGCTCGCTCGGAGGCGGATAACTTGTGTGCTTACTCACAGATTTCCTCAACATTCATGACCGTAAATTTTCATGAACCGAAGAACTGTTAGCAAGTTCTATCTCCGGAGTAACGGTTCTAAGCTTCCCGCAGGGTATGAATTCGGCCAGTAAGTGACAGATTATCAATAACTAGGAAATAAAATGAAATTTTTCTCCATTTTTTATTAACGGAACTTTGTTTCTAAATTGTTAACGGTTGAGAGGGGATATAGTTTTTGCCTTCGTTGACCTAAAATGTCCAATAGAGAAACAGAGCAATCCATATGGTTCGTTGATGCGGTCCTGCCTTTCGAGGCTGGGTTGCGGCGATGGATTAGATCCCGGTTTTCAGCCATTCGGGATGTGGACGACCTTATACAGGATACATTTTCACGGATACTTAAAGCGCACGATTCTGGCCCGGTACCGAATCCGCAGGCATTTCTCTTTGTGGTGTCGCGGAATTTGGCGATCAATCGTTTGCAGCGCATGAAGCTGGAGTACTCTCCTGAGGCCGAAGAGTTGGACCCGCTTGTTTTGGCGGATGAAATGGCGAGTCCCTTTGAATCCACGGCTTTACAAGAGGAAATCGACCAGTTGGTGTCCGCGATCCGGTCTTTACCCGAGCGATGTCGCCAGGTCATGACCTTAAGAAAAATTTACGGACTCTCGCAAAAGGAGGTGGCTGCGAAATTGGAAATTTCGGAGAACACCGTTGAGGTGCAGGTAGGTATAGGGATGCGCAAATGTACCGCCTTTTTCCACCAGCGAGGTTATAAAACTCGAGATACACGATGAAACATATTCCATCAGAATTTGATGAAAACTCTCCGATTGAGATAGCTGCTTCAGAGTGGTTAGCTCGGTTAGACCGTGGTCTGACGCCGGAAGAGCAAGATAGCTATACGGAATGGTTGGGCAAAAACGAAGCACATCGCAAAGCGATGTCACGGTACCAGAATGACTGGGACGATTTTGACCGCTTGGCGGGGATTCAATTGAAGCATCACGCCCGGATCGACCCGGATCTGTTGGCTCCGGAAAAAATGCCCGACCAAAAAGGCAAAAAGTTAATCCGGAATATTTTGGCGTTTTCGGCGGTTCCCATGGCGGCAATCATAGCTCTTGTATTTTACATCAACCTGTCCAAGCCGAAGGAACCGTCCGGGCTAAAACTTAAACCTGCCATAGAATTACTGGCCAGGATTGAACAGAGAACACTGAAAGATGGCTCTTTGATCGAGATTAATCGAGGGGCTGAAGTGGAAGTCGCCTATTCCGCATCCGAACGCCGTATATTTTTAAGAAAAGGAGAGGCCAACTTTGATGTGGCGAAGGATCCAAATCGACCTTTCATCGTCAATGTGGCCGGAGTCGATGTTCGAGCCGTGGGCACCATTTTCAGCGTCCGCCTTTCAGAGGATGAAGTGGATGTTATTGTGACCGAAGGCAAGGTGAACGTTAAGCCAACTGTGCCGCAGCCTTCCCCGGATACGCCCATTACAGACGCTTTTCTGGAAATTGGCCAGCGGGCCAAGGTTAAGCTGCATAACGAATCGTTGGTGGTCGAGGTGACCTCGATTAACGAGACGGAAATCAAAGAAGTCCACCGTTGGCAGCCACGCCTGTTGGATTACGATCAAATTCAGCTGGGAGAAATAGTGAAAGAGTTTAACAGAAGTAACCCGATTCAGGTAGTACTTAGTGATCCCTCGCTAGAGACCATCAGCCTGAGCAGCTCGTTCTGGTCGGACAACGTGGAGGGCTTTGTTCGCCTGATGGAGTCCAGTTTTGGCATGGAAGCCGAATGGCGGGGGAGTAGAGAGATTGTTTTGCGGGAAGCCCAATGATGTATTCAATTGTAGGAGCGGCTTTACGCCGCGATCTTCGGCAGACGTTATCGGGGGATTAACCCCCTCCTACAGAATCGCAACAACCCGTGAACAGAAATTCCATACGATCACACCGTCACTCGTTCCTACTGATTTTTGCTTTCGCTTGCCTTTGTACAATCTTCCTCACCGCCTGCACCGAAAAAGAAAAGCTACCCCTTGATATTCCTGAAGGTTTCGCCACCACCACACTCAAGGATTTTGCCCGCCAAACCAACGTGGAAATTCTGTTTGATCGTCAAAGCGTTTATGGGGTAAAAACGAACGCGGTAAAGGGGAAATATGATCCAGGTTCCGCTTTAGGTATAATGCTTAAGGATACACCACTTGGAGTTG